>NZ_JAWNCA010000026.1:0-77575 GCF_034106185.1 Enterobacter sp. 296B2
GTGTAAATAAAGTCTATCTGCATTATGTTTCTGGGTCTAAATATATTCCTATAGTGGTTGTATGGGGCTATAAAAACGTGATGTGCATTCCTATAATGCGCTGCGTTCTCAGGAACGGTCTTGGGAATTAAAATAATTTAAAGGGAAAGAGAATGAACACCATGGTTTGGAATCTGAAAGGAAAATTGAATCGCAAGGCTGCGAAATTACAGGAGATGCGTAAACAGCGCGGTGTAACCCTGCTGGAAATCATCATTGTACTGGGTATTATCGGTGTTATTGCGGCAGGCGTTGTTATTCTGGCGCAGCGTGCATTCACCGCGCAGGACCTGTCTGATATTCAGAACAACGCGAACAGCATTCGTACCTCTATGGCTGAAGCGTTTAAGGATGAAGGCAGCTATCCTGAAGATAAAGGCGGTATTGTTGGTCTGACCAAATCTAATATCTCTAAGTCTACACTGGATACGCCAATTGTTACCCTGGTTAAACTGGGTAAGATTTCTCCTGACGAATCTTTCAACGGCGTTTCCAACGACGCATTCCAGATTACCAATGCACAACTGGATGGTACCAGTTCTCAGAACAAAGCATTCGTTCTGGTTGTAAACGGTCTGGAGACTGAAGAGTGTCGTAACCTGATTTCTCAGATGGGTAACCAGTGGGATTACGTTGAAGCGCTGAACTCCGGTGCTAATGCGGGTACTACTATTGCGAGTGTTTCAGGTCGTAACCTGAGCAACACTAAGTCTGGCGCAATTCTGAAGACACTGACCTCTGGCGAAATTGCCGCTACAGACATCACCGCTGCTGGCGTTTGTGATGGCGATGGTGCAATTAACGGTGTGATCTTCGGTAGCAAATAATTAAGTACTTAATACTTGTTATTTAGTGAGCCCCCCTGTTGATGGGGGGCTTTGTTAATTACCTAAACAGGACTTGAACGATGCGCATCAGAAAGGATTCAGGCTTCAGTTTGCTGGAAATCATTATTGTGCTGGCTATTGCTGGCGGCGTTATGGTGATGTACACGCATTATGCGCGGAAAAAAGCCGAGAATATCGCTCAGCAGAACGTCGCCGACGCCCTTGCTGAGGAAATGAAGGGGGTACTGGAATTTATTGATGATGACACCATTGCGCTGGTTGGCAAGAAAAACGAAACTGACAGTCCACTCTATAGCGATGAAAATAGTGAGTATGAGGTTTATCATACGCGCATTACGAATGAAATTGATGCCACCGACACGGGCAGCAAGGATAATTATTATCTGTGGGGTGATGACAATAATAAAACCAAACAGCAGCGCTATCTGTTCTTAAGCAGCAACTGTAAATCATCGCTGAAATCAACTTTTGCGTTTGAAAAAGAGTATCTGCCCTGTTTTATGCGCAATGTGGCAACCAACTCTACTGCGGTCATTGATCGCGTGGGTTTTGCGGGGGGGGATAAAGACTCTGATCGTCAATTCGATATCAATCGCATTGATACGATCGTTCGGTTCAAAAAAGAAGAAGTAAACACCGATTATCATTTTGCCGATTTCGCGCCCCATTTTACCGAGGCGTTCTCAAAAGCCGGTTTTACAGTATCGCATGCGATGGTTGTGCACCGCACAAATAGTTTATCGAACTGGCAGCTGGTTCTGAATAAAAAAGATAATAAAACACCGATTGAGCTGAGCAGCATGGCCAGCAACCTTGATGCACTGGACCAGTACAAGAAAGACGAGTTTGGCGTGCGTTTTACTATTGATACTAACGATAATTCGGGCAATAGCAGCAATGCCGGCGGCAAGGTCTGTTGGGCCCGTGGCGATAGCGGCGTGAAGCTGTGCTACGACGATAATGCGGGAACCGGCGCTCATGGCGAGGATACCGTTTTGGATCTGACCATGACAGACCCTGACAATACCAGGAATAACGATATGACAGGCACCCTGAAAGCAAATCTTGTCATGGAAAATACAGCAACAAAAGTTGCGATATTCAAAAGAGCTGGCAATGGTTGGTTAGTCTTTGATGAAAATAATAATCCGGTCCCTTTAACAATCAACGAAATGTATGGTGGAAACCACGTAGCAGAATATGCTCTGGACGATCAAAGAGTTGATACATATAACCCTTACGTAGACAGCCAAGTACCTCTTCGTAGTGGCACTTACTTTTCTGAGCATTATGATGCCTATGAATTAGTTACGCCACCTTCTGTCGGCTACGGTGGCCCTGTTGGTCATGGCACGAACTTAGACCACACGTTTGGTGGCGAAGAATTACCTGATAGCGAAAAGCAACCATCATATGTGGAATACAATGATTTTGCTTATGAAGGTCGGGTCGCAACCAATGAAGGGGGGTTCCGCTACGCTGTCCAAACGTGTCCAAAAGTGGAGCAGGAACTTACCCTTATCGACGGTGATGGGCAACCGGTTCTGGATGATGAAGGTAACATCAGGAAATTTAAATATACGCGACAACTTTATCCTCGGTTAGCGGCATCTATTTCTTCCATTGCTGCTCAACCCCAGCCTGATGACGGCCATCCTACAGGACCTTGGGGCTTTTCCATACAAGACCAAAACCGAGCAATGTTGAAAGATGAATACCCTGTGGGGATGTTTGGAGGAATTGCTGTCCAGGTTGAATTTGCAGAGCAAGATACTACACCTAACGGGCCCCACCAAATGCCGGAAAGAACTGCTGGTGCGCACTACATCTATCAAAATACAAAATATGTCTGGATAGTGAGTGCAACAATGGGCATGTATAGCGCCACTACGGGGGAAGGTATGAATATTCTCAATCCAAATACTGTTTCTTATACCATTACACAATGGTGTAGCACGATTCCACAAAGTGGTACACCAGAAGATTTAATCGACACACAGCATTATGAATAACTTTTGATATAATGGAATATAAATAATATGAATATTATTAACAGCAATAAATGGATTGTAGCAGGCATATTACTGTGCTGCGTGAGTAATACCTCTGCATCAATGAACACCTCTTCAGAGGTGTCACTGGCTGCGAATACTACGACGTCTGCGGGCGCTGCGACACCACGCAACCCTTTTGCTGAAGAAAATGGTGTATCGCCAGCTTATGTCCCGATGGCGCCCGTAGCGACAGCGGTACCCGCAACGTCTGGGGCACGTTCTTTGGTGCTGCCGGAAAACATATTGTTAAGCCAGGCATTAAAACAGTGGTCTGAAGGCAACCATTACAAACTGTTCTGGAACAGTAAAAAAGATTATCTGATTTACAATACTATTACCTTGAGTGGGAAAAGTGATGACGACATTTTACAGTCGTTAGGTGAACTCTTTTTCTCTGAAAATTACGGTTTAGTCGTTAAGAAATACGAAAAAAACCACGTTATCGTTATTGATGAAATGTAAGTGGATGGAACCCATGAAACTGAAAACAGGTATCTTATTGCTGGCTTTCCTTGCGCAAGGATGCGTAAGCGATTTTGAAAAAAAATACGACATCCCAAAAAAAATTACAGAAAATACTTCCGATTCAACCACCATTGATGACGCGAAAACCAAGCCCTATATTAAGTATGACTCTGCCTATTTAGGCAAGAAAGTACAGTACAGCGTTGAACAGCAGAAGGTAATGGGCAAACATGTGAAAATTACCTCCTATGAACCTACCACGCTGTCGGCTCTGATGGAGGTGGTTTCCGCACAAACCGGGATTAGCTTCCGTATTAACGCCTCTGCGATGGGGGGGAAAAAAGCAAGCACCGATGACTCGTGGGACACGCCGCGCTCCGTGCAGTTTGACGGCAACTTCGAAGACTTCATGAAGTATATCGGTTCGCTTTATGACGTCAGCACTGCGCTGGACGCCAGCAACATTCTTAAAATTAACGTCTTCGATACCTATGTTATGCGTCTTGACTTCTATGGCGAAAATAACAAAACGGAAACGAACCTGGATCTGTCAGGTAACGAAGCGACGTCTGGTGGCGGCCTGACCGGAAAATCCGAGACGAAGTTTGAGTCCTCTTTCTGGGATGATGTGGAAGATATGGCGAAAAACTACGTCACGTCCGGTAACTACACTCTGTTTAAGGATTCTTCGATTCTGATGGTGAATTCACGTCCATCTGAACATGAGGCATTGAGCAAAGCGCTGGATAAATATAAAGCGGATAACAGCCGTCAGTTTATTGTCACGTATCGCATTTATTTACTTGATAAAACAAAAGAGAAGAATCTGGGCGGCGGTTTAAATCTTAATTTTGCAGATGCACATAACACCATCAATATCAGCAGCAGTATCCTGAATAACCTCGGCGGCGGTATCACCGCGGGCTGGAAGAACAGCCATGTTGATATCAGTACGGGTCTGGATGCGTTATATAAATTAACGGGTAGTGAATCGCTGCAAAGTGGTTCATTCATCACGCGCAACAATATGGCGATTCCGGTCAACATGACGCAGTCTCAATACTATGTATCCGGAAGAACGCGTACAACAGATGATACCGGTGAAGTTAACGTTGAAATTAATACTGATGAAATTGTCACCGGTACCAGCTTTATCATCACCCCGCGCGTGTTGTCTGATGGCCGTATCGAAGTGGTCAGCGGTTTCACCAAGCGTTTCCTCAACTCTATTGACGAGTATGAAGACGTACAGCTGCCAAACGTCAGCACTACCGAGTCGTTTAACTCTTCCATTATCAAGCCGGGAGATTTGCTGGTTGTAGGTAAATTTGAAGCGAAGGCATCGAAAGATGGACTCCAGTATGAAGTGTTGGGGGCCAATGACACTCACTCAGACGGCGTCGCAACGGTCCTGATGGTAATCGGGGTTGACTATTATCGTCAGCCAATTACTTCACGTGGTGAATAAGTGGCTTCGCGATGAATGATATTTTATTCAAGAATAACATATTAACCGGACTCTACTGGGAGCCTCAAAGCCTGGAGCACTTGCAACCGGCGGAGCAGGCCTCATTCCGCGGGATGATGAAAGCCTATCGCCGTCTGGTTTATAAAGATTCTGTTGGAGAGTTGGCTATTGGTTACAGCACAAAGATCTCCACGCTCTACGAGCCGTTTGCACTTTATGTAAAAGAGCTCTATGGAGATGGGATTTATTTCTCTCATGAATCTAATCAGGCGACATATTTTCTGATTATTAATGACGGTCGGATCGTCAGCGGAACGGACTGCTTTATCAACAAAGCGCTTTTTGATGAGTTAATGAAGCACACCGATGAGTACAGTCATCTGGAAGTCACGCCTCTGGAAGAGACTCAGATTACTGCCGTTGTCGAGCGCTGCTGTGCTCGACAGGCGCGTCTGAAGCGACGCCGTCGTATCATCATCGGTTCTATTTTTTCGGGCGGTGTTGCGTTTTTGGCTGTTTTGGCATTGTTGCTTCATTTTTTTGTGACGGGATAACGTATGCTGGAAGGAATGTATTTCTGGAAAGATAAAAACGGCACGGTTTCAAAGCTAAAGCTGATTATAGGGATTTTGATTATTCTTATTCTTATCATCGGCGGTAGCGCGGGAGCCTGGTATTACTTCGTCATGCTTCCAGAAGCGAAGGCGAAAGAAGAGGCGATTGCACGCCAACAGCAGGCTGCCCAAAAACTGCGGGATGATATCGCAAAGGTTAAGAGTTTCTACACAAGTTCTCTGGCCGGCGGTGGTATTGATGAGACTGTATTATTGCTTGATGAAATTAAAAGAAGTGATAAGACACTTGAGATCATCCCGAAGGATAAATATGCGTTTAACTGTGATAACAAATCCTGCAAGTTCAGTTATGCTTTTAGTAAAGGGGCTTTATGGGCGTTGCCGGAAAAACCTTTCTGGGGTAAATGGTATAAACCTACCGTTATTGCAAAAGGGAAAGGGAACTCATCCGCAAAAAATAAGATGGATTTCCAGTACGATAAGATAGAGTCACATCTGAATAAAAATAAGCACCAGGAAGCTTATGACAATAAAAAACCACTTGAATTACACGCATGTAGTGATGTGGTTTCCTATATTATGACATTCAATTCGATGGTTAAAGGTCAGGGCAAAAATGGTAAAAACCTTGGCCAGATTGTGATTAAAAAAATGCCCGGCTCCAGCCTTGGTGACCTTGAATCCACGCTTTCTGGAAAAGTAAAAAGTTATGGGTTGCAGGTAGGTAAATGGGAGTTGGAAATAAAATCAGGTGAGAGTGCATTATCATCAGACGATATGACGAACATGCAGTTGTTACTTTATAAGCAAGCGTATCGCGATGCTTTTATTGTTAATAAATTAGAGACGAAAGACAAAGGAATGAAAGTTTCAGGAGGACTGGTATGCAAAAAGTAAAATCGATGGTAATGGCCAGTGCGTTAACGTTTTTGGTTGGGAGCGCAGAAGCCGCTCCGACAACTGACTTACCGCAGGTTCCGGCAAATAAAACGCAGCCCGTTCTCGTGAAAACTGGCGCAGAGGCAATGAAAAAAGAGCTACACGATGCTAAGGCAAAACTCGTGTCAGCTCCGGCTGAGGCTGCTCAGCAAAAGGCGGCTGAAAAGCCTGCGATGACTGCTTCAAACCTGGTATCAGCCCAGTCGGCTGGTGAGAAAAAGAACAAGATTAAGCCTCAAACAACAGAAAAGCAGTCAGAAGAAGCTAAGCAGGAAGACGCGGCCAATACAGCGTCAGTCCAGGATCAGCTGGCGTCAATTGTTGAAGATGATTACGCCTTTGAACAGCAGCGCAGAAAACTGGCTAACGAGGTGGAGCTTGAAAAACTTCGCAGCCAGATTCGTAAACTCCGTGGCGAAGACAAGATGAAGGCTGCACCGCGGGTTGAAGCCCCGGCAGCGGTATCCAAGCCGCAGGCGCCAGTCGCTGCAGCGATTGTCATGCCGCGTGTGGTGCTGGAAGCCGATATCGGTGGCACAAATCGCGTTGCGGTGCAGAGCGGAGATACGCTTCGTTATGTTCGCCCGGGCGAAACGTTCGATGTGGGGGGCAGAAAGTTTAAGCTCGCTAAAGACAGGAAGTCAGTTGTAATGGCAGAGGAAGCAGTGCAGTGACATTGGATTTTACGCGTATATCAGCCGACGAATTGCTCGCTGGAAAATGGACTTACCAGGAATTCGAAGGGATCGGTTTCACGGCTACGGTCGAGGAGAACGATTACCTCGTGGTGAGTACGCTCAGCATCGGCAGCTTATTTGAATATCAGATACAGGTGTCGAGACTGATTTCTCAGCACAAACGTCAGGTCGTGGGCCTGGCGCTTGTCGCTGAAGAAGACTATTACCGTATCGTTGAGCACGTCTCATTGAAGCTGCTCAGCGATGCGAATAAAAACATCGATATTACCGATACACAGAAGCGGCTGGCAGCGATTCTTCAGCGCGTGGTTAGCATGGGCGCAAGTGATTTACACATTACGCGTAACGATGTGCTGGCACTCTTTGAGGCTCGCGTAAACGGCGTTTTAATGCCGTTCATGCAGCTTAAGTCCCAACTCTGCGATGAGCTGGTGTTCGTGCTTTACAACGTAGAAGCGACGACACGTGATACCACGTGGAACCGTGCTATCCCGCAAAACGCCAACATTCTTTACAACTTGTCCGGTAAGCCATATCGCTTCCGCTATGCTCACTTCCCGATATTTGGTGAAACGGCGGATTGTTACCATGCGGTTCTGCGTATTATTCCCTCAGGTTTGCAGAAGGGGAATATCGGCTCGCTGGACAAAATCGGCATTTCTGAAGAGGAAGTGGCGGATCTAAAAAAAATCCTCAGCAACCCATACGGTGCTTACGTTATTGCGGGTACGACGGGTTCAGGTAAATCTACCACTCTGAAAAACCTGATGGAGTGGCTGCAAATCAACCGCTATGAAGATCGCGGTTGTTTTCTGACGGTGGAGGACCCGGTTGAGTATCAGATTTACGGTGCGAAGCAGAGCTCCGTGGTGGATGTTTCTGGCGGTGGTTTCCATGCCGCTATTAAGTCGGCCCTGCGCCGCGATCCCGATGTCCTCATGGTAGGGGAAATTCGAGACAACATTTCCGCTAACGCGCTGGCAGGGGCAGTAGAGAGTGGTCACTACTGCTTCACCACCGTGCACGCCGGTAATATTGTTTCGCTGCTGCAGCGTATGTCGGCCCTGGGGATCGGCAGTGACAAACTCTCAACTCCGGGGTTCGTCGCGGGGCTGCAGTGTCAGAAGCTGGTGCCGGTGCTGTGTGAAAACTGTAAGACCGTTATGGGTACAAAAACCATTTCCGGTCGTGAGTTTACTCTTTACACCGCTGGTGAAGGCGGCTGTGAGCAATGTCGTCAGAGCGGTATCAAAGGACGACAGCTGGCAATGGAATACTTCCTGCCAACCTATGACGAGCTGGCTGCTATCTCCAGGCAAGAATGGCTCAACGTTTATACGCTGTGGCGTAAAAAACGTGCTACAGCGCCTGGTTTGACAGAAGGTTTCGAAATCCGTGAAAAAGTGATGTCACATGTGCTGAAAGGGCGCATTGATGCCGCATGGTTTGCCATGGAGTTTGGCGAAATGACTGAAGAAGATCTGGAGATGATCGTTGAAAAAATTCGGTAAAAAGCAGCGTTTATACCTTTACCAGTTTTGCGCCGATATGATTAGCGCAGGGTTGCCGCTATTCGATTCATTGCAAAAGCTGCAAACAGAAGGGCGTACGCTTCTGGGGAAAGGATTCAGTGATAAACTGGGCGAGGTTATCCTGCAAATGAAGCAGGAGGTTTCAGTGTCTGCTGTGTTCTCTGATGTCGTACCTAACTCAGAGCTCAGCGTGATTACGGCGGCAGAAAAAAGCGGAAGCCTCGCCGATGGTTTTTTGACGCTGGTAGCGGTCATTAAATATAATGACGAACTGCGAAAAAAAATTGTTGGTGCGCTGATTTTCCCGCTCATAATGATAAGCCTGTCACTGATCGTTATTGCAGGTTATTCGCAAAAGGTCTTCCCGGCTTTCGCCTCGGTAGTCCCTGTGGAAAAATGGCCTGGCGTAACCCAGAATTTATATAATTTTGGTACTGCCCTCTATCAAGGGTTATGGCTGAAGATTCTGTTGGGTTTTGTCATTTTTGTCTTCGTTGCAAAATTTGCCATGGCAAACTTGAGCGGTAACGTGCGCAATAAAATATTTGACAAAATTTTGCCATTTTCCACTTATAGACAACTTGCGTCATCCGTGTTTCTGAATAACCTTGCGTTGATGCTTAGTAACAACATTCCTCTTACTGACTCTTTACATATTGTACGGCTGAACGCCAACCGTTGGTTACGTTGGCATATTGATGTGATGAATGACAAAATGGCGCAAGGGATCCACTACAGTAAGGCGCTATCGACAGGTCTACTCGGTAAAGAGGAATTGCTGAACATCAGTCTGTATGCTGAACTGCCCTCGTTTAATGAGGTATTACGCTCGGTGTCCGATCGTTCCCGCGACCATATACAGGAGTACATCAAAAAACTGGCCGGTTTATTAAAAAACCTGGCAACGGTAATACTGGGTGGATGCGTAGTATGGGTATTTGTATCATTGTTCGCATTGATGGATACGCTCTCTCAAACTGCTGGCGGTTAATCAAAACGCGATGTCAAATGGTATTACAGTGAAAAATATCCATTTAGCATCGTTGATCTCATTGGAGTACATCGTGGAAAATACATCTCTACGATGTATGCCCGGTTCTCGTCGTAAAAGATGCATTGGTTGCTATTAATAAGGATGTTTAAATGCGCCTGGAAGCGTTTTTTGCCCCTTACTACCCATGGCTGGCGTTAGTATTAGGGTTGTTGATTGGTAGTTTTCTTAACGTGGTGATTTACCGTCTGCCAATCATGCTTTTCCGGGAGACGGCTGACGACGAGACGTTGAAAACATTGCCCAATGTCAATCTTTGGTGGCCGCCATCGCACTGCCCTCTTTGTCAGACACCCATTAAGCCGTGGGATAATATTCCGGTTTTAAGCTGGGTGTTTTTGCGTGGTAAATGCCGCTGCTGTAAAAGCACAATTCCGTTTCAATATCCCTTAAGTGAAGCGTTGATAGGGTTCGGGTATTTCTTACTAGTTTTCTGCTATTACCCTCAGCATAGCCTGATCCAAATTGTGTTTGTGGCATTATTTTTAAGCCTGCTTTACACCCTGGCGATGATCGATCTGAAGACCTTTCTCCTGCCAGATAGCCTCGTATATTTTTTGCTCTGGGCTGGGTTGATCGCATCTGTCAGAAACATTATTCCTGTCTCCCCTCGTGATAGCGTTATTGGCGCTGCGTTTATTTGGGCGTTTAGCTGGGTAATGGCAAAAGGATTTACGTGGGTAACCGGCCGGGAAGGATTTGGAAATGGTGACGTTAAACTCTTTGCGGCCTGCGCCGCGTGGATTGGCAGCGATAATGTTGGTCAATTAATGCTGGGGTCGGCGTCACTGGGTGCCGTGTTCTTTTTAGTGCGCTGGATTTCAAACACACGCTCACAAAATAAAAAGAACACGGGGGGATATATTCCCTTCGGCCCTGCAATTGCTATTACCGCTGTCATCATTATGCACATGGAGGTGCTAACATAATGTCTTATTTGCTGTTATCCGGTGTGCTGTTAACCCTGCATCCCGCTTCGACGATTGGACCGGAGTGCTATTACTCGACGTATCAAGGCTTGTCGCAGTTACTTAACGCAAAAACGCATTCGCCCGATTTTCGGATGAATGAATCGTCCGTGCGAACAACGTGTGATGACGATCCTGAGCGTATTCATTATCTCACCGTATCAGATACCGTCGCCTGGCTGGCACCGTATCTGCCGCCAGCACAACATATATTTCATCGTCATCCGAAAGCCGATGGCCCTGAATACTGTTTTTCACAGCGCTATATTCGCTCTTTGCTGGGACGGTGGAATCACGCAACCGAACTAAATTATTTTGGGGAAATCAATTGTAAAAAAAGTATTGCTCCCCCACCCGAGGAGCCAGAAGACGAGCCTATCGTTGTACCATTTGATCCTGCTTCACTGATCGTGAAAACGGATGAACCTGGCTCGCTTGAGGTCGCGCCAGATGATTCCTCTGACGAGGATATTCTTCCTGTGGATGGGGGAGCGGCAGTAAGTAGCGTGTTTTCGGTAATGAATTCCACGATCCCAACCAGTAGCGCACCTGCGCCGGTCTGGAAGCCGTTATTAAGTCAAAAGGCAAGAGGGCAACAGTTCGTCTTCCCCTTACGCTCTGAGCCAGTGGTAACCTCGCCTTTTGGTATGCGTTATCACCCAATCGTGCATACGTTTATGCGTCATGAGGGTGTCGATCTTCGTGCAGCTTTGAATAGTGAAGTCATGTCTATTGCAGACGGCATGATTGTGGAAACAGGATATGGGCCTGTCACCGGTCTGTATATGACGATCCGTCATCCCGACGGCTGGAGCAGCCGATATTTGCACCTTAATAAGCTGCTGATGATAAAAAATCAGTATGTTCAGAAAGGGGATGTGATTGCGTTGTCGGGTAACACGGGGCGCACCGATGGGCCCCACCTGCATCTTGAGATCATTCATGATGATAAATTGCTTGACCCGATGACGCTGCTTTTTGAACCGGCTGGTGAAAGACGTGAACGGACCATCGAGCAGACAAGTGCTGTGCCGGAGCCAGTACCGGCACCCGAACCTGTCGATATGACCCCGAAAATTGCGGTGATCGCGGGGGAAGGGGATTCTGTGCAAATTGGGGTACGAACCGGGCGAAAAATGACCATGTATTCGCCCCAGGAGATCATTGAAACAGATGACGGTGACTGGCGAATCGTGAAAAAATTTGGAAAGTACAAGCTGAAAAAGATAGATCAAGCCAATTCCAAAGCAAAATAATAAGGTTTCCCGGTTTAGAGCGTTGTTTTATGGTCGTTTAAAAATCACTTTGATGGTTTTTTCCTCACTTGATAAAATGGAACGAAAATGCCCTTGCGAAGGCCATTCGCTTTGGTTAGTATTCACACCCGCTTCAGTGGGAAACAAAAATCCTGCTAATTGGTCGAAGCATTGGTATGCGGCAAATCCGCAAGGAACAGGTTGATTATGTACGAAGCTCTTTTAGTTGTTTTCCTTATTGTAGCCATCGCTCTCGTAGCGCTGATTATGCTGCAGCAAGGTAAAGGCGCTGATATGGGAGCCTCCTTCGGAGCAGGCGCTTCCGGTACGCTGTTTGGTTCAAGTGGTTCTGCGAACTTCATGACCCGCACAACGGCGATTCTGGCTACGCTGTTCTTCATCATCAGTCTGGTGCTGGGCAATATCAACAGCAACAAGACCAGTAAAGGAAGTGAGTGGGAAAATCTGAGCGCGCCAGCGAAAACTGAGCAGACTCAGCCAGCTGCACCGGCTAAGCCAACCAGCGATATCCCGCAGTAAGTATTCCGTACCGAGGTGGTGGAATTGGTAGACACGCTACCTTGAGGTGGTAGTGCCCTAACGGGCTTGTGGGTTCGAGTCCCATCCTCGGTACCAATATTCCAGAAAAAAGACGTCGAAAGACGTCTTTTTTTCGTTTGTAGCTTTTGCCGTTCGTAGGCCCCGGGGTCGGCCCCCCCCCCCGGGGAAAATTGGGGGGGGGGGGGGGCGCTACCCCGCCCTACAAAAGCCAAACAAAAAGGCGCCGTGTGGGCGCCTTTTGCATGTTACATCAGCGATTACTTCTTATCGCTGTGTTCCAGGTTCTCAACCTGCGGCAGGCCGTTACCGGAATTCGCGGAGAGCAGACCATTCTCAACGTAGTTGAACAGCTTCTCCCGGGTATCGGTGATGTCCAGGTTACGCATGGTTAACTGACCAATACGGTCGTCCGGAGAAAACACAGACTCACCTTTCTCCATGGTCAGACGCTCTGCTTTATAGGTCAGGTTGTCCGACACGGTGTTCAGGATGGAGTAGTCGTTACCGCGACGCAGTTCCAGCGTCACTTCACCGGTGATCGCGCTTGCCACCCAACGCTGCAGCGCATCACGCAGCATCAGCGCCTGTGGATCGAACCAGCGACCCTGATACAGCAGTTTGCCCAACTGACGACCATGAGAGTGATACTGCTCAATGGTGTCTTCGTTGTGAATGCCGGTCAGCAGACGCTCGTACGCGATGTGCAGCAGCGCCATCCCCGGAGCCTCATAGATGCCGCGGCTTTTCGCTTCGATGATACGGTTTTCTATCTGATCGCTCATGCCCAGACCGTGACGACCGCCGATGCGGTTTGCTTCCAGCATCAGTTCAACGTCGTCAGAGAAGGTCTTGCCGTTCAGCGCAACCGGATGGCCGCGTTCGAAACGTACGGTCACTTCTTCTGCCGGGATCTTCACGTTCTCGTCCCAGAACTTCACGCCCATGATCGGGTTAACGATCTTCACACTGGAATTCAGGAACTCCAGGTCTTTCGCTTCGTGCGTCGCACCCAGCATGTTGGAGTCGGTGGAGTAGGCTTTCTCGACGGACATCTTATAGTCAAAACCGCAGGCAATCATAAACTCGGACATCTCATGACGGCCGCCCAGCTCGTCGATGAAGTCGGTGTCCAGCCACGGCTTGTAGATCTGCAGCTCTGCGTTGGTCAGCAGGCCATAACGATAGAAACGTTCGATATCGTTACCTTTATAGGTGCTGCCGTCACCCCAGATGTTCACGCCATCTTCTTTCATGGCGGCAACCAGCATGGTGCCAGTGACGGCACGGCCCAGCGGGGTGGTGTTAAAATAGGTCAGGCCGCCGGTAGTGTTATGGAACGCACCGCACTGAATAGCCGCGATACCTTCTGCAACCAGTTGCTTACGGCAGTCAATCAGTCGTGCGTTTTCTGCACCATACTCTTTAGCGCGACGAGGAATAGCATCATAGTCGTCCTCATCCGGCTGACCCAGGTTCGCAGTATATGCATACGGAACCGCTCCCTTCTGGCGCATCCACAGCAGTGCAGCGCTGGTATCCAGGCCGCCTGAGAAAGCGATGCCAATACGTTGTCCTACCGGAAGATGCTTGAGAATCGTCGTCATAGAATAAAACCCTGCTTGATTGACTGATTAGAGACCGCTTTCGCTCTCTTGTGCATTTTTATGCAAAATAAGTGAGTATTCATTTAATCATCTTTTATCGAATACCGGAAGAGACTCGTGCGTTTTTTGTAAAAATTTTGGTCTGTTCTGTCTGGCGGAAGTCGCCTTGACAGGTGGGGTCAACTATCAATATACTAAACGCCGATTTTACGTCCCGTCTTCGGTACCAAATCCCAGCATTATTTGCAAATTCTGTCCAAAACGCGTAGAATTTGCCACGTTTCAGGCGCGGGGTGGAGCAGCCTGGTAGCTCGTCGGGCTCATAACCCGAAGGTCGTCGGTTCAAATCCGGCCCCCGCAACCACTTTCCCATAAAGTTCTTTTTCAAATATACTGTGAAGACTTAGAGCCTTCGTAGCTGGATTTGAAAAAATTCTTTCGGAGAGTGCTCCAGGCCACAGTTGTGGCTATAGGGTTCAGTTATCTAAAGCCCCGATTTATCGGGGTTTTTTGTTATCTGACTACAGAATAACTGGGCTTTACGCCCTTTTTTTATGTCTTGGGGGTGGGCTTGTCCACATTAGAGCAAAAATTAACAGAGATGATTACTGCACCGGTCGAAGCACTGGGCTACGAACTGGTCGGCATCGAATTCGTTCGCGGCCGTACATCGACGCTGCGCATCTATATTGATAGTGAAGATGGCATCAATGTTGATGATTGTGCTGATGTCAGCCACCAGGTGAGTGCGGTTCTTGATGTTGAAGACCCAATTACCGTTGCGTACAACCTGGAAGTTTCCTCACCTGGCCTGGATCGCCCGATGTTCACGGCCGAGCACTATGTGCGCTTTACCGGTGAAGAAGTGGCTCTCGTTCTGCGTATGGCCGTACAGAACCGCCGTAAATGGCAGGGAATTATCAAAGCCGTTGATGGTGAAATGATCACGGTGACAGTCGAAGGCAAAGATGAAGTGTTCGCGCTGAGTAATATCCAGAAGGCGAACCTGGTTCCCCACTTTTAACAGTCTGGATTGAGGTGAAAAGCCCGCGATGAACAAAGAAATTTTGGCTGTTGTTGAAGCCGTCTCCAACGAGAAATCACTGCCGCGCGAGAAAATTTTCGAAGCGCTGGAAAGTGCACTGGCTACAGCAACCAAGAAAAAATACGAACAAGAGATCGATGTTCGCGTAGAAATCGATCGTAAAAGCGGTGACTTCGATACATTCCGTCGTTGGGTAATCGTAGAAGAAGTTACCCAGCCGACCAAAGAGATCACCCTGGAAGCCGCACGTTTTGAAGACGAAAGTCTGAACGTGGGTGACTACGTTGAAGATCAGATTGAATCTGTCACCTTCGACCGTATCACCACCCAGACCGCTAAGCAGGTTATCGTGCAGAAAGTGCGCGAAGCCGAGCGCGCGCTGGTTGTCGATCAGTTCCGCGATCAGGAAGGCGAAATCATCACCGGCGTGGTGAAGAAAGTGAACCGCGACAACATCTCTCTGGAAATTAAATCCGAAGGGATGCCAGGTAACGCTGAAGCCGTGATCCTGCGTGAAGATATGCTGCCGCGTGAAAACTTCCGCCCGGGCGACCGTATTCGTGGTGTTCTGTACGCCGTGCGCCCTGAAGCGCGTGGTGCGCAGCTGTTCGTGACCCGTTCTAAACCAGAAATGCTGGTTGAACTGTTCCGCATCGAAGTGCCGGAAATCGGCGAAGAAGTCATTGAGATCAAAGCAGCAGCTCGCGATCCGGGCTCCCGTGCGAAAATTGCGGTGAAAACCAACGACAAGCGTATCGATCCGGTCGGGGCTTGCGTCGGCATGCGCGGTGCGCGCGTTCAGGCGGTTTCTACTGAACTGGGCGGCGAGCGTATTGATATCGTTCTGTGGGACGACAACCCGGCGCAGTTTGTGATCAACGCAATGGCTCCGGCCGATGTGGCGTCTATCGTTGTTGACGAAGACAAACACACCATGGATATCGCTGTTGAAGCGGGCAACCTGGCGCAGGCGATTGGCCGTAACGGTCAGAACGTACGTCTGGCGTCACAGCTGAGCGGCTGGGAACTCAACGTCATGACCGTTGATGACCTGCAGGCTAAGCATCAGGCTGAAGCCCATGCAGCGATCGATACCTTCACCAAATACCTCGACATTGACGAAGACTTCGCCACTGTTCTGGTAGAAGAAGGTTTCTCTACGCTGGAAGAACTGGCCTATGTGCCAATGAAAGAGCTGCTGGAAATTGACGGTCTGGATGAACCAACCGTTGAAGCCCTGCGTGAACGCGCTAAAAACGCACTGACCACCCTGGCACTGGCTCAGGAAGAAAGCCTTGGCGATAAGAAGCCGGCTGATGACCTGCTGAATCTGGAAGGTCTTGATCGTGCGATTGCGTTCAAGCTGGCTGCCCGTGGTGTTTGTACGCTGGAAGATCTCGCTGAGCAAGGCGTTGATGACCTGGCCGATATCGAAGGTTTAACCGACGAGAAAGCCGGCGAACTCATCATGGCCGCACGTAATATTTGCTGGTTCGGCGACGAAGCGTAATAAACTGTAGCAGGAAGGAACAGCATGACTGATGTAACTGTAAAATCGCTGGCTGCTGAGATTCAGACCTCCGTGGACCGCCTGGTACAGCAATTTGCTGATGCAGGGATCCCGAAGTCCGCTGATGACTCGGTGACCGCGCAAGAAAAACAAACCTTGTTAACGCATCTGAACCGTGAACACGGTTCTACGCCTGACAAGTTAACGCTGCAGCGCAAAACGCGCAGCACGTTAAACATCCCTGGTACCGGTGGCAAAAGTAAATCGGTACAAATTGAAGTCCGCAAGACGCGCACCTTTGTAAAACGTGATCCGCAAGAGGCAGAGCGCCTTGCCGCGGAAGAGCAGGCACAGCGTGAAGCGGAAGAACAAGCTCAGCGTGAGGCGGAAGCAGCCGCTAAACGTGAAGCAGAATTAAAAGCTGAACGTGAGGCCGCAGAAAAAGCGAAACGCGACGCCAGTGATAAAGTGAAGCGTGACGCTGCGGAAAAAGACAAAGTGAGCAATCAACAGACAGACGAAATGACCAAAACCGCCCAGGCTGAAAAAGCCCGCCGTGAAAATGAAGCTGCCGAGCTGAAGCGTAAAGCGGAAGAAGAAGCCCGCCGTAAGCTGGAAGAAGAAGCTCGCCGCGTCGCTGAAGAAGCGCGCCGTATGGCAGAAGAAAACGAGAAGAATGGCGTGAATACCGCTGAACTGACTGAAGATACCAGCGACTATCACGTGACCACTTCTCAGCATGCGCGTCAGGCTGAAGATGATAACGACCGTGAAGTAGAAGGCGGTCGTGGCCGTGGTCGTAATGCAAAAGCCGCGCGTCCGGCGAAGAAAGGCAACAAACACGCTGAATCTAAAGCTGATCGCGAAGAAGCACGTGCAGCGGTTCGTGGTGGTAAAGGCGGTAAGCGTAAAGGTTCTTCTCTGCAGCAGGGCTTCCAGAAGCCAGCTCAGGCGGTTAACCGTGACGTTGTGATTGGTGAAACCATCACCGTTGGCGATCTGGCGAACAAGATGGCGGTTAAAGGCTCTCAGGTCATCAAAGCGATGATGAAGCTGGGCGCAATGGCGACCATCAACCAGGTTATCGACCAGGAAACCGCACAGCTGGTTGCCGAAGAGATGGGCCACAAAGTTATCCTGCGTCGTGAAAACGAGCTGGAAGAAGCAGTAATGAGCGACCGTGACACTGGCGCTGCGGCTGAACCGCGTGCACCGGTTGTGACCATCATGGGTCACGTTGACCACGGTAAAACCTCTCTGCTCGACTACATTCGTTCTACGAAGGTTGCCTCCGGCGAAGCGGGTGGTATTACCCAGCACATCGGTGCTTACCACGTAGAAACTGAAAACGGCATGATCACCTTCCTGGATACCCCTGGCCACGCAGCGTTCACCTCAATGCGTGCTCGTGGTGCTCAGGCAACGGATATCGTTGTACTGGTTGTTGCAGCAGACGATGGCGTCATGCCACAGACCATTGAAGCTATCCAGCACGCAAAAGCGGCGCAGGTGCCTTTGGTTGTTGCAGTCAACAAAATCGATAAGCCAGAAGCCGATCTGGACCGCGTGAAGAACGAACTGTCTCAGTACGGTGTTATGCCGGAAGAGTGGGGCGGCGAAGCGCAGTTCATCCCAGTTTCTGCTAAAGCGGGTACCGGTATTGACGACCTGCTGAACGCTATCCTGCTGCAGGCTGAAGTTCTGGAGCTGAAAGCGATTCGCAATGGTATGGCGAGCGGCGCGGTAATCGAATCCTTCCTTGATAAAGGTCGTGGTCCGGTTGCTACCGTTCTGGTTCGTGAAGGTACCCTGAACAAGGGCGACATCGTTCTGTGTGGCTTCGAATACGGCCGCGTTCGTGCGATGCGTAACGAACTGGGCCAGGAAGTGCTGGAAGCGGGTCCGTCCATTCCAGTGGAAATCCTGGGTCTGTCCGGTGTTCCGGCTGCGGGTGACGAAGTGACCGTAGTGCGTGACGAGAAGAAAGCGCGTGAAGTTGCTCTGTATCGTCAGGGTAAATTCCGTGAAGTTAAGCTGGCTCGTCAGCAGAAATCTAAACTCGAGAACATGTTCGCGAACATGACCGAAGGCGAAGTGCACGAAGTGAACGTTGTACTGAAAGCCGACGTTCAGGGCTCTGTGGAAGCGATTTCCGACTCCTTGCTGAAACTGTCTACTGACGAAGTGAAAGTGAAGATCATCGGTTCTGGCGTAGGTGGTATCACCGAAACCGACGCGACCCTGGCTGCAGCTTCTAACGCCATCCTGGTTGGCTTCAACGTGCGTGCTGATGCATCTGCTCGCCGCGTGATCGAAGCGGAAAGCCTGGATCTGCGCTACTACTCCGTCATCTATAACCTGATTGACGAAGTGAAAGCGGCGATGAGCGGTATGCTGTCTCCTGAGCTGAAACAGCAGATCATCGGTCTGGCTGAAGTGCGTGACGTATTCAAATCACCGAAATTCGGCGCGATCGCGGGCTGTATGGTTACCGAAGGTACCATCAAACGTCACAACCCAATCCGCGTGCTGCGTGACAACGTGGTTATCTACGAAGGCGAGCTGGAATCCCTGCGCCGCTTCAAAGATGACGTTAACGAAGTCCGTAACGGCATGGAATGTGGTATCGGCGTGAAGAACTACAACGACGTTCGCGTTGGCGATATGATCGAAGTGTTCGAAATCATCGAGATCCAACGCAGCATCGACTAATCCCGTCGGGATCAGTCCATATGTAGGCCGGGATCGCCTCGTGCCACCCGGCAATAATTTTAAAAGGGGCTTTTAGCCCCTTTTTTGTCTGGAGAATTTATTATGGCGAAAGAATTTGGTCGCCCACAGCGCGTGGCGCAGGAAATGCAAAAAGAGATCGCACTCATCCTGCAACGCGAAATTAAAGACCCGCGTATCGGTATGATGACGACCGTCTCTGGCGTGGAAATGTCTCGTGACCTGGCCTATGCCAAAGTGTTCGTGACCTTCCTGAACGATCAGGACGAAGCGGCGGTGAAAAACGGCATTAAAGCACTGCAGGAAGCCTCCGGGTTTATCCGCTCTCTGCTCGGCAAAGCGATGCGCCTGCGTATCGTGCCAGAGCTGACCTTCTTCTACGACAACTCGCTGGTTGAAGGTATGCGCATGTCCAACCTGGTGACCAGCGTGGTGAAACATGACGACGAACGTCGTGTTAACCCGACGGACGACAGCAAGGAGGACTGATGAGTCGTCCTCGTCGTCGCGGTCGTGACGTGCATGGCGTGCTGCTGCTGGATAAACCGCAGGGTGCATCCAGCAACGACGTGCTGCAAAAAGTGAAGCGTATTTTTAATGCCAACCGTGCGGGCCACACCGGCGCGCTCGATCCGCTGGCGACCGGTATGCTGCCGGTCTGCCTGGGGGAGGCGACAAAGTTTTCCCAGTACCTGCTCGACTCGGATAAGCGTTATCGCGTTATCGCGAAGCTAGGCCAGCGTACGGATACCTCCGACGCGGATGGTCAGGTGGTGGAAGAGCGCCCGGTGACCTTCAGCGCTGAACAGCTTGATGCGGCGCTGGAGAGCTTCCGCGGGGACACGATGCAGGTGCCGTCGATGTATTCGGCGCTGAAATACCAGGGTAAGAAACTCTACGAATATGCACGCCAGGGCATCGAGGTTCCGCGTGAAGCCCGTCCGATTACCGTGTATGAGCTGCTGTTCATTCGCCACGAAGGCGATGAGCTTGAGCTGGAAGTGCACTGTTCGAAAGGGACCTATATTCGCACCATCATCGACGACCTGGGTGAAAAGCTGGGCTGCGGCGCGCATGTGATCTACCTGCGTCGTCTGGCGGTCAGCAAGTATCCGGTGGAGCGCATGGTGACGCTTGAGCAGCTACGCGCGCTGGTTGAACAGGCGGAAGCGCAGGGGATCGCGCCGGCAGATTTGTTAGATCCTTTGCTGATGCCAATGGACAGTCCGGCTGCGGACTTCCCGGTAGTTAATCTTCCTTTAACATCGTCCGTTTACTTTAAGAACGGCAATCCGGTTCGCACGGCGGATGCACCGCTGGAAGGGCTTGTGCGCGTGACGGAAGGTGAGGAAGGGAAATTCATCGGTATGGGCGAAATGGACGGTGAAGGGCGCGTTGCGCCGCGTCGTCTGGTCGTCGAATATCCGGTCGACGCGTGACGGCGATAACGGCTCACCTTGCGATAAGCAGGGGAGACGAGTAGAATATCGCCGCTTAACGTCCGGTGAATTGTTTAACAATCTGCTGGGCGTACATGGGGTCGCTGAATTAGAGATCGGCACCCTTACATTCTTTATACTTTGGAGTTTGAAAATGTCTCTAAGCGTTGAAGCTAAAGCTAAAATCGTTTCTGAGTTTGGTCGTGGTACTAACGACAGCGGTTCTACCGAAGTTCAGGTTGCACTGCTGACTGCACAGATTAACCACCTGCAGGGTCACTTTGCAGAGCACAAAAAAGATCACCACAGCCGTCGTGGTCTGCTGCGCATGGTTTCTCAGCGTCGTAAACTGCTCGACTACCTGAAGCGTAAAGATGTTGCACGCTACACCGCTCTGATCGAGCGTCTGGGTCTGCGTCGCTAAGTCTTGCGAGTTTCAGAAAAGGGGGCCTGATGGCCCCTTTTTTCAACCAGACGGCAGCAATTCAATGGAAACTATTGTATTGTTGCTATAAATGATCTTCATTGCAGAGGTTCGCGCGGCTAATGAGAGGCTTCACCCATGGGGGTGTCGGTTGTCATTAGTCGCGAGGATGCGAAGAAGGTCGGGTTAAATCGACAGCACGCCGGTGGTGTGCTGTCATACATTTAAGAAAGGACAGAATTTTGCTGAATCCGATCGTTCGTAAATTCCAGTATGGCCAACATACCGTCACGCTGGAAACCGGCATGATGGCACGTCAGGCGACTGCTGCCGTTATGGTAAGCATGGATGACACCGCGGTATTCGTTACCGTTGTTGGCCAGAAAAAAGCTAAACCAGGTCAGGACTTTTTCCCCCTGACCGTTAACTACCAGGAGCGTACCTACGCTGCCGGTAAAATCCCGGGTGGCTTCTTCCGTCGTGAAGGCCGTCCAAGCGAAGGCGAAACCCTGATCGCGCGTCTGATTGACCGCCCGGTTCGTCCGCTGTTCCCGGAAGGCTTCGTTAACGAAGTGCAGGTTATCGCAACCGTTGTTTCCGTTAACCCACAGGTTAACCCGGACATCGTTGCCATGATCGGTGCCTCCGCTGCCCTGTCACTGTCTGGTATTCCATTCAATGGTCCAATCGGTGCCGCGCGCGTCGGTTACATCAACGACCAGTACGTGCTGAACCCAACTCAGGAAGAGCTGAAAGAAAGTAAGCTGGACCTGGTGGTTGCCGGTACCGAAGCGGCTGTGCTGATGGTGGAATCCGAAGCTGAACTGCTGAGCGAAGACCAGATGCTGGGCGCTGTGGTGTTCGGTCACGAGCAGCAGCAGATTGTTATCCAGAACATCAACGACCTGGTGAAAGAAGCCGGTAAACCACGTTGGGACTGGCAGCCAGAAGCGGCAAACGACGCGCTGAACGCACGCGTTGCGGCACTGGCAGAATCTCGTCTGAGTGATGCTTACCGCATCACCGACAAACAGGAGCGTTATGCTCAGGTTGACGCGATCAAAGACGAAACCATCGCCACCCTGATCGCTGAAGACGAAACGCTGGACGCTAACGAGCTGAGCGAAATTCTGCACGCTATCGAGAAAAACGTTGTTCGTAGCCGCGTACTGGCAGGCGAGCCGCGCATCGATGGCCGTGAAAAAGATATGATCCGTGGTCTGGACGTGCGTACTGGCGTACTGCCACGTACTCACGGTTCCGCGCTGTTCACCCGTGGTGAAACGCAGGCGCTGGTAACCGCGACCCTGGGTACCGCACGTGACGCGCAGATCATCGACGAACTGATGGGCGAGCGCACTGACAGCTTCCTGTTCCACTACAACTTCCCTCCGTACTCCGTAGGCGAAACCGGTATGGTTGGCTCGCCGAAGCGTCGTGAAATTGGTCACGGTCGTCTGGCGAAGCGCGGCGTACTGGCAGTAATGCCAGAAGCAGACAAATTCCCGTACACCGTTCGTGTGGTTTCTGAAATCACCGAATCCAACGGTTCTTCTTCCATGGCTTCCGTGTGTGGTGCCTCTCTGGCGCTGATGGATGCAGGCGTGCCAATCAAAGCCGCCGTTGCGGGTATCGCAATGGGCCTGGTGAAAGAAGGCGACAACTTCGTTGTTCTGTCTGACATTCTGGGTGACGAAGACCACCTGGGCGATATGGACTTCAAAGTGGCGGGTTCCCGCGACGGTATCTCTGCGCTGCAGATGGATATCAAAATTGAAGGTATCACCAAAGAGATCATGCAGGTTGCTCTGAACCAGGCTAAAGGTGCGCGTCTGCACATCCTGGGCGTGATGGAACAGGCTATCAACGCGCCACGCGGTGATATCTCTGAATTCGCTCCGCGTATTCACACCATCAAGATCAATCCAGACAAGATCAAAGACGTTATCGGTAAGGGCGGTTCCGTAATCCGTGCGCTGACCGAAGAGACGGGCACCACCATCGAAATCGAAGACGACGGTACTGTGAAGATCGCAGCAACCGACGGCGAGAAAGCGAAATTCGCGATCCGTCGCATCGAAGAAATCACTGCAGAAATCGAAGTGGGCCGCGTCTACGCAGGTAAAGTGACCCGTATCGTTGACTTTGGCGCGTTCGTTGCCATCGGTGGCGGTAAAGAAGGTCTGGTTCACATCTCTCAGATCGCTGACAAGCGCGTTGAGAAAGTGACCGATTACCTGCAGATGGGCCAGGAAGTACCGGTTAAAGTTCTGGAAGTTGACCGCCAGGGCCGTATCCGTCTGAGCATTAAAGAAGCAACCGAGCAGTCTCAGCCTGCTGCGGCGCCGGAAGCTCCGGCTGCTGAACAGCAAGGCGAGTAAGTTGCCATTTGCCCTCCGCTTCGCGGAGGGCCTGTTATCAGGCAGGACGCCTTGTTAAGCCGCCGGGGGACAGGACGTTCATCCAATAGTTGTCTTCGGGAGTGGGAAATGAAGCCTTTTTTGCGCTGGTGTTTCGTTGCGACAGCTTTAACGCTGGCAGGATGCAGCAACTCTGCCTGGCGTAAGAGCGAAGTCCTCGCAGTGCCATTGCAACCGACTTTGCAACAGGAAGTGATTCTGGCACGCATGGAACAAATACTTGCCAGTCGGGCTTTAACCGATGACGAACGCGCACAGCTTTTATATGAGCGCGGAGTGTTGTATGATAGTCTTGGTCTGAGGGCATTAGCGCGAAATGATTTTTCACAAGCGCTGGCTATCCGACCTGATATGCCTGAAGTATTCAATTACTTAGGCATTTATTTAACGCAGGCAGGCAATTTTGATGCTGCCTATGAAGCGTTTGATTCTGTACTTGAGCTTGATCCAACTTACAACTACGCGCACTTGAATCGCGGTATCGCATTATATTACGGCGGTCGTGATAAGTTAGCGCAAGATGATCTGCTGGCGTTTTATCAAGACGATCCTAATGATCCTTTCCGAAGCCTGTGGCTTTACATCGTTGAGCGGAAGCTCGATGAGAAGCAGGCAAAAGAAGCCCTGAAACAGCGCTTCGATAAATCGGATAAGGAACAGTGGGGATGGAACATTGTCGAGTTCTACCTGGGCAACATTAGCGAAGCAACGCTGATGGAACGCCTCAAGGCGGACGCAACGGATAACACCTCGCTCGCTGAGCATCTCAGTGAAACCAACTTCTATTTAGGTAAGTACTACCTAAGTCTGGGGGATATGGACAGCGCTACGGCACTGTTCAAATTAGCGGTTGCTAACAACGTACATAACTTCGTTGAGCACCGTTATGCATTGTTGGAATTATCGCTCTTGGGCCAGGAGCAAGACGACCTGGCAGAATCGGACCAGCAATAGCTGACGACATAAACATCAGCCCGTAATCTTTTGATTGCCATCACCTTCACTGGTGAGGGCGTTGTTGTTCGTCAATACATCTACTTTGAGCCGGTTCACACTTTTCAATGAAAATTGCTAATCATTTTCACGATGAGCTAAGTAGACTGGCCGCCATTGACATTGAGGCACTCGTACTACATGGCTGAATTCGAAACCACTTTTGCAGATCTGGGCCTGAAGGCTCCTATCCTTGAAGCCCTTAACGATCTGGGTTACGAAAAACCATCTCCGATCCAGGCAGAATGTATCCCGCATCTGCTCTCTGGTCGTGACGTGCTGGGCATGGCCCAGACTGGTAGCGGTAAAACCGCAGCGTTCTCGCTGCCGCTGCTGAACAACATCGATCCGGACCTGCGTGCACCGCAGATCCTCGTCCTGGCTCCAACCCGTGAACTGGCTGTTCAGGTTGCTGAAGCAATGACGGAATTCTCTAAACATATGCGCGGCGTAAACGTGGTAGCCCTGTACGGCGGCCAGCGTTATGACGTGCAGTTACGCGCCCTGCGCCAGGGCCCGCAGATTGTCGTCGGTACGCCGGGCCGTCTGCTGGATCACCTGAAGCGCGGTACTCTGGACCTCTCTAAACTGAGCGGCCTGGTACTGGATGAAGCAGATGAAATGCTGCGTATGGGCTTCATCGAAGACGTAGAAACCATCATGGCGCAGATCCCGGAAGGTCACCAGACCGCTCTGTTCTCTGCAACCATGCCAGAAGCGATCCGTCGCATTACCCGCCGCTTCATGAAAGAGCCGCAGGAAGTGCGTATTCAGTCCAGCGTGACCACTCGCCCGGACATCAGCCAGAGCTACTGGTCTGTCTACGGCATGCGTAAAAACGAAGCGCTGGTGCGTTTCCTGGAAGCGGAAGATTTTGATGCGGCGATTATCTTCGTGCGTACCAAAAACGCGACCCTGGAAGTGGCTGAAGCCCTGGAGCGTAGCGGCTATAACAGCGCAGCGCTGAATGGCGACATGAACCAGGCCCTGCGTGAGCAGACGCTGGAGCGTCTGAAAGACGGTCGTCTGGATATCCTGATTGCAACCGACGTGGCAGCACGTGGTCTGGACGTTGAGCGTATCAGCCTGGTTGTAAACTACGACATTCCGATGGATTCCGAGTCTTACGTTCACCGTATCGGTCGTACCGGTCGTGCGGGTCGTGCTGGCCGTGCGCTGCTGTTCGTTGAGAACCGCGAGCGTCGTCTGCTGCGCAACATTGAACGCACCATGAAGCTGACCATTCCAGAAGCAGACCTGCCAAACGCAGACCTGCTGGGCAAACGCCGTCTGGAAAAATTCGCCGCAAAAGTCCAGCAGCAGCTGGAAAGCAGCGATCTGGATCAGTACCGTGCGCTGCTGTCGCAGATTCAGCCTACCGCTGAAGGCGAAGAGCTGGACATGGAAACCCTGGCAGCAGCACTGCTGAAAATGGCTCAGGGCGAACGTAGCCTGATCGTGCCACCAGATGCACCGATGCGTCCTAAGCGCGAGTTCCGTGACCGTGACGATCGTTTCGAACGTCGTGGCGACCGCAACGATCGCGGTCCACGCGGCGATCGTCCAGAGCGTGGCGGTGAAGACCGTCCACGTCGTGAACGTCGTGACGCGGGTGATATGGAACTGTACCGCATTGAAGTGGGCCGTGATGATGGCGTTGAAGTTCGTCACATCGTTGGCGCGATTGCTAACGAAGGCGACATCAGCAGCCGTTACATTGGTAACATCAAGCTGTTCGCATCCCACTCTACCATCGAGCTGCCAAAAGGCATGCCGGGCGAAGTACTGCAGCACTTTACTCGCACCCGCATCCTGAACAAGCCGATGAACATGCAGCTGTTGGGCGATGCACAGCCACGTCCTGACCGCGGCGGTGAACGTCGTGGCGGTGGTCGCGGTTTCGGCGGCGAGCGTCGTGAAGGCGGCCGCAGCGAAGGTCGCGGTGGCGAAGGTCGTCGTTTCTCCGGCGAACGCCGCGAAAACCGTGGCCCGCGCCGTGAAGAAGGCACCAGCCGTCGTCGTTTCGGTGACGCGTAAGTCTTACGCACCTACGTAAAGTAAAATATACAGCCCCGATACACGCTATCGGGGCTTTTTTTATTCCCTTTGTACTCTTGTACTGGTACAGTGCGTCACACTAAAATGCAGAACCGCATGATTAACTGGAGACAAGGCTGTATGGCGACACTAACCACCACCCAAACGTCACCTTCGCTGCTTGGCGGCGTGGTGATCATCGGCGGAACCATTATCGGTGCCGGGATGTTCTCCCTGCCCGTGGTCATGTCCGGTGCGTGGTTCTTCTGGTCGCTGGCGGCGCTGGTCTTTACCTGGTTCTGCATGCTTCATTCCGGGCTGATGATCCTTGAAGCAAACCTGAATTACCGCATTGGCTCCAGCTTCGACACCATCACCAAAGATCTGCTGGGCAAAGGCTGGAACCTGGTGAACGGCCTTTCCATCGCGTTTGTGCTCTACATTCTGACCTACGCGTATATTTCGGCGAGCGGCTCGATTCTGCATCATACCTTTGCTGAAATGTCGCTGAACGTTCCGGCGCGTCTGGCCGGGCTGTGCTTTGCCCTGGGCGTGGCGTTTATCGTCTGGATGAGTACCAAAGCGGTGAGCCGCATGACGGCCATCGTGCTGGGCGCTAAGGTCATCACCTTCTTCCTGACCTTCGGCAGCCTGCTGGGGCACGTCACGCCCGCCACGCTGTTTAACGTCGCGGAAGTGAACACCTCCTACACGCCGTACCTGCTGATGACGCTGCCGTTCTGTCTGGCATCGTTTGGCTACCACGGTAACGTGCCGAGCCTGATGAAGTACTACGGCAAGGATCCGCGCATCATCGTGAAATGCCTCGTCTACGGCACGCTGCTGGCGCTGGGGCTGTATGTGATTTGGCTGCTGGGGACGATGGGTAACATCCCGCGTCCGGAATTTATCGGCATTGCGCAGAAGGGCGGTAACATCGACGTGCTGGTGCAGGCCCTGAGCGGCGTGCTGAACAGCCGCAGCCTGGATCTGTTGCTGGTGGTCTTCTCCAACTTTGCGGTGGCGAGTTCTTTCCTGGGCGTTACGCTGGGCCTGTTTGACTACCTGGCGGATCTGTTCAGCTTTGATGATTCCGCGCTTGGGCGCTTCAAGACCGCGCTGCTGACCTTCCTGCCGCCGATTGTGGGCGGTTTGCTGTGGCCGAACGGCTTCCTGTACGCCATCGGCTATGCAGGACTGGCGGCAACCATCTGGGCTGCGATTGTGCCGGCGCTGCTGGCGCGTAAATCACGTCAACGCTTCGGCAGTCCAAAATTCCGCGTCTGGGGTGGAAAGCCGATGATTGCCCTGATCCTGGTGTTTGGGGTAGGTAACGCGGTGGTCCACGTGCTGTCGAGCTTTAATCTGTTGCCGGTGTATCAGTAAATCGTGCGGCCTGATCCCCTCACCCCGACCCTCTCCCGGTGGGAGAGGGAGAAAACCGTAGGCCGGATAAGGCGAAGCCGCCATCCGGCAAAAAACTACCCTACCAACTCCTCTTTCACCTGCATCGCCAAATCAAACGAGTGCAAGCGCGCCTGGTGATCGAAAATCTGGCCGTTAACCATAATTTCATCCGCCTGCGTTTCACGCAGCACCGCTTCCAGCCCGTGACGCACTTTTGCCTTATCGCCCACCAGCGACATGCTCAGCGCCTGCTGCACGCCGTACTGCTCGGAGGCGGACCACAGCTGATGCATATTCTCCACCGGCGGCGGAAGCTGGCCCGTCTCACCGCGACGCAGCTTCACAAACGCCTGTTGCATTGAGGTAAACAGGAATTCCGCGTCGCGGTTGCTGTCGGCGGCAATGATGTTGATGCACACCATCGCGTACGGTTTCTCAAGACGCTCGGACGGTTTGAAGTTCGTGCGGTAGAGATGCAGCGCCTGATGCAGCATATCCGGCGCGAAGTGGGAGGCGAACGCAAACGGCAGCCCCAGCTGTGCGGCGAGCTGTGCACTGTAGAGGCTTGAGCCTAACAGCCACACCGGGATCTTCTCGCCGTAGCCCGGTACCGGGCGCACGTGTGGGTTCGGGTCGCGTGCGTCGAACCAGTCCACCAGCTCGGCCACGTCGCGCGGGAAGTTGTCGATATCGCCGCTCATATGGCGGCGCAGGGCGCGCATGGTCGGCTGGTCGCTGCCCGGCGCACGACCAAGACCCAAATCAATACGCCCCGGATAGAGGGTATTCAGGGTGCCAAACTGCTCGGCAATCACCAGCGGGGCGTGGTTCGGCAGCATTACGCCACCGGAGCCCAGGTGCAGGGTGGTGGTATTTGCTGCCAGATAGCCAATCAGTACAGAGGTAGCGGCGCTGGCGATGCCCACCATATTGTGGTGCTCGGCCAGCCAGTAGCGGTGATAGCCACGCTTTTCGGCGAGCTGAGCCAGATCGAGAGAGTGCGAAAAGGCTTCTCGCGCGGAGGAGCCCTGAGGGATCGGCGCCAGATCCAGCACCGAAAACGGAATGGTTTTGTCAGTCATAACAGCTCACTTTGTCGACGGTCAATCTTTAATACTGCATTAAAAAATGATAACCGTTGTTAACAAAGTGAGCCTTTTTTAGGCCTGAAGTTCCAGCCCGGCCAGACGTTTCCAGTAACCGTTGCAGTCGCTGTTTGCCGTCAGCGGCAGCGGCGACGCGCCGTTTTCGTTGGCGCGGAAGGCGTCCAGCATCGCGAACACGCTGGTATCCAGCGGCGACAGGCGCACCATGTCCACCAGCCCGTCCATCGACGCCAGTTCGTTGCCGAGGTTATAGACATAGCCGCTCATGGTCTGAATGCCGTTCAGAACAAATACCTGCTGATTTTCCTGCGACAGCATGCTGCGCCCGTTCGGATATTTAATACAGCAGGTTTCACATTCGTCTTTCGGGCGGTCTTCCGAGCGCGCGGTAAAGCAGCGAGCGGAGTAGGCCAGCGGCAGATGGCCGTAGCTCAGCACTTCCACTTCAAACTGATGGCGAATGCCCAGCTCGTCGCACTGGTTCAGCAGGTTTGCCAGCCAGTCGCGGGAGAGCTCCACCGGCATACACCAGCGTATCATTCCTTGTTTGAGCAGCAGGCGCAGGGTGACGGCGTTATAGCAGTTCAGCGCATGGCCCGCGACAAAGGGCAGCCTGCGTTCGGCGCACATGTTCACCACGCCCAGATCGCTCGCTTCCAGCAGAAACTCGCCGTTTTCGACGTAGCGCTTCAGCTCTCCCAGTTCGGACGAGGCCTGCACCAGCGCGAGCGTTGAAAGCACCACCTGTTTGCCGCTCCCGGCCAGGCTTTTCGCCATATCCAGCCAGTCGCCCACTTTGGTGGCGCGGCGTTTGCTGCACACCGCCTCACCGAGGTAAATCACATCGGCGCTGCTGGTGGCAGCCTGTTGGTAAAAATCTTCCAGCGTCTCTTTTGGCCAGTAGTAGAGCACCGGCCCTAATGAATATTTCATGGTTATCTCACTGCCATTTACGGTGATACGCGCCAAGCGTGGTTTGCGTGCCTTCGGACATCGATCCGAGCGTCTCCATCCACGCCGCTTGCGGGGCATAGTTCTGCGGGTCCGCCATGCAGCGGTCAATGGCCTGACGCCACACTTTCGCCACCTGGCTCACGTAGGCCGGGCTGCGCTGGCGACCTTCAATTTTCACCGAGGCAATATTGGCGGCCAGCAGCTCCGGCAGCAGCTCCAGCGTGTTAAGGCTGGTGGGCTCTTCCAGCGCGTGGTAGCGCTCGCCGTCGACCAGGTAGCGGCCTTTGCAAAGCGTCGGGTAGCCCGCGTTTTCACCGTCCTGATAGCGGTCGATCAGCACTTCATTCAGACGAGACTCCAGTCCCTGAGGGGTCTGCTGCCAGCGAACGAAGCGGGCAGGGGAGCAGGCCCCGACGGTATTCGGCGATTCACCGGTTAAGTAAGAAGAAAGATAGCAACGGCCTTCTGCCATGATGCACAGGCTACCAAAGGCAAATACTTCCAGCGGCACTGGCGTGACGCGAGCGAGTTGCTTAACCTGATGAATAGAGAGCACGCGCGGCAGCACCACGCGGGCTACGTCAAAGTTTTGATGGTAAAAACGCACCGCCTCTTCGTTTGTGGCAGATGCCTGAACAGAGACGTGGCGCTCAATATGCGGATAGCGTTCTGCCGCATACTCAAGCATGGCGAGGTCGGCCAGGATTAACGCATCGGCACCCAGCTGTGCTGCCATATCCACCGCGCGTTGCCAGCGGGCGTAACCGTCAGGATGGGCAAACGTATTGATAGCAATATGCAGCTTTCGGCGGTGCTGATGAACGAAGTTAACGGCTTCCTGAAGCTTTTTCTCCGTAAAGTTGAGGCCAGCAAAATGGCGGGCGTTGGTGTCATCTTTCAGCCCGATATAGACCGCATCGGCCCCATTTTCGATGGCCGCCTTAAGCGCCGGAAGGTTTCCGGCAGGGCAGAGCAGCTCCATAAATTATCCTGATGTAGTCGATAGCAAAATTGTTAACGAGCTGGGATTTTAATTAACCCATACGCGACAATTTTTGATTTAAGGCAGCTAATGGCGTATTGATGGCACCAATAATGAGGTACGTCGGACGACAGTTTGTTGATTTACGCCGCTATGTTGCGCTTCGGATATGGCAAAATAGCGGGACTATAGCTATCAGGGAGTAAAGCTCGTGCTGGATAAACTGCGTTCACGTCTCGTACAATTCGGTCCATCAATGCTGAGCGTGCCGGTCAGGCTGGCGCCGTTCGCGCTTAAACGCCAGGTGCTGGAGCAGGTCCTGAGCTGGCAGTTCCGTCAGGCGCTGCAGGACGGTGAACTGGAGTTTCTGGAAGGCCGCTGGTTAAGCATTGAGGTTCGTGACATCGGGCTGCGCTGGTTTACTTCGGTTGAGAACGACCAGCTGATCGTTCGTGAGTCCGCCGAGGCGGATGTGAGCTTTAGCGCCAACGCCAGCGACCTGCTGATGATTGCCGCGCGCAAGCAGGATCCGGATACGCTCTTCTTCCAGCGCCGTCTGGTGATTGAGGGCGACACGGAGCTTGGCCTGTACGTTAAGAATTTAATGGATGCCATTGAGCTGGAGCAGATGCCGAAAGCGCTGCGCGTGATGTTGATGCAAATGGCAGATTTCGTTGAGGCGGGGCTGAAATCCCCGCCGGACAGTAAACACACTTCAGTAGGTGAGCCATGCTGATTCGAGTCGAAATTGGGATTGATGCACCGGGTATCGATGCGTTATTACGCCGCGCTTTTGAGAGCGATGCGGAAGCCCAACTGGTCCACGATCTCCGTGAAGACGGCCTGATCACGCTGGGGCTGGTTGCCACCGATGACGAAGGTCAGGTTGTCGGCTATGTGGCCTTCAGCCCGGTGATCGTTCAGGGTGAAGATCTTCAGTGGGTGGGCATGGCACCGCTGGCGGTAGATGAAAACTACCGCGGGCAGGGCCTGGCGCGCCAGCTGGTCTATGAAGGGCTGGACTCGCTTAATGAGTTTGGCTATGCCGCCGTGGTCACGCTGGGCGATCCGGCATTCTATGGCCGTTTAGGCTTCGAGCAGGCCGCGCATTACGATCTGCGCTGCCGCTGGCCGGGTACCGAATCCGCCTTCCAGGTGCATCGCCTGGCGGATGATGCCCTGAACGGCGTAAATGGTCTGGTGGACTACCACGACCATTTCAATCGCTTTTAATCAGGCTCTCGCGTAGCGCCTCAAAGGAGCCGTCTCCGGTTACGAGGCGCTCTTTCTGGCGCTTCGTCAGCTGCTTAATGCGGTACTCCAGCCTGAGCGCCAGCGATCTGTCCCCCACGGCGGCGGAAAAAGCCAGCTGCAGTTCGCCTTTCCCCCGCAGCGCTTTTGCCCCTTTTCCCGTTTGATGTTGTAAAAAACGCCGCGCCACATCGGTGGTGATCCCGGTGTAGAGTGCGTTATCAGCGGTTCGGACAAGATAGAGAAACCAGCACACGGTAAACAGATTCAGTATGTTAAGGTGAACGCACCATAGCATGAGAGAGAACGAAAATGGAAACACTGGCCGCCATTAACCGCTGGCTGGCGAAGCAGCATGTTGTCACCTGGTGCGTCTACAACGAGGGTGAGATGTGGTGCGCCAACGCGTTTTACTACTACGATCCGGAGCGCGTCGCTTTTTACGTCATGAGCGAAGACAAAACGCGTCATGCGCAGATGACCGGTCAGCAGGCAAAAGTCGCGGGCACGGTAAATGGCCAGCCGAAAACGGTCGCGCTGATCCGTGGGGTACAGTTTAAAGGGGAAATCCGTCGCCTGGACGGAGAAGAGAGCGACGCGCGCCGTAAGCACTACACGCGCCGCTTCCCGGTTGCCGCTGCGCTAAAAGCCCCGGTGTGGGAAATCCGCCTCGATGAGCTGAAATTTACCGACAACACCCTGGGCTTTGGCAAGAAGCTGCACTGGTTACGCGCCGAGCAGGCGTAGCGCTTCGCGGTTAAACGCCGGAAGATCGTCCGGGGTCCGGCTGGTGATCAGCTGGTCGTTGTCATTGACCACCTCCTGATCGTAAAACTCGGCCCCTGCATTTTTCAGATCGATAACGATCGGTTTCACGGCGGTAAGCTTACGCCCGCGAACAACCTCCGCGCTGATGAGCAGCTGCGGGCCGTGACAGATGGCAAAGACCGGTTTGCCGGTAGAGACAAAGTCCCGGGTAAAAGTCACGAAGCGCTCGTCCCCGCGCAGGGAATCCGGTGAATGGCCGCCTGGCAGCAGCAGGGCGTCGAAATCTGACGGGCTAACGTTATCGATGGATTCATTGATGGTCACGGTCGCTTCGCCCTTATGGCCTTTCACCGTTTTGCCTGCCTCTTTCTCAATGGTGATAACCTCGTGTCCCGCCTTGCGGAACGCCTCTGCAGGAGAGGTGAATTCTGAATCTTCAAACTCGTCGGTAATCAAGACTGCGATTTTCTTGCCCATGCTTCCTCCGTTGTTTTGGCTTCAGACTGATTTTTCTCCGCTTGTGGTAAATACTTACCTGTAACAGACTTCTAAGTGTGGTCGACCACGCTGAGTTCGCAAACGGACAATTCTGTAAAGGGGATAAGATGAGTCAGGTACTGATTACAGGCGCAACCGGGCTGGTGGGCGGGCATCTGCTGCGGCTGCTGATCCAGGACCGCCATATTAACTACATCGCCGCACCGACGCGTCGCCCGCTGTTGGACATCTCCGGCGTCTTTAACCCGCATGACCCCCAGCTCACCGACGCGCTGGCGCAGGTGCAGGACCCGATAGATATCGCCTTTTGCTGCCTGGGCACGACGCGGCGTGAGGCGGGCAGTAAAGAAGCCTTTGTTCATGCGGACTACACGCTGGTGGTGGACACAGCCATGACGGCGAAAAAGCTGGGGGCAAAACATTTCCTGGTGGTCAGCTCGCACGGCGCCAGCACCGGCTCGCCGTTTTTTTACAATCAGGTGAAGGGCAAAATGGAAGAGGCGCTGATTGCCCAGAAGTGGGAGCGTCTGACAATCGTGCGGCCTTCGATGCTGATGGGGCACCGCGACGAACGGCGTTTTAACGAATCCTTTTTCGCCCCGCTGTTTCGCATCCTGCCGGGTAACTGGAAGTCCATTGAGGCGCGGGACGTCGCGCAGGCGATGCTGAAAGAGGCGCTGGCACCGTCGCAGGAGGGCGTCAATATCATCCCTTCGGCAAAACTGCGTGAAATCGCGCAGGGCGAGGCGTAAACTTCTCCGGCTTATTAAATAACACTCTCCGGGGAATGGTATGACTGGTCAGTCTTCATCTCAGGCGGCAACACCTGTCCAATGGTGGAAGCCCGCACTCTTCTTTCTCGTGGTCATCATTGGCCTCTGGTATGTGAAATGGCAGCCGTACTACGGCAAAGCCTTCACCGCTGCCGAAACGCACAGCATCGGTAAATCTATTCTCGTTCAGGCTGATGCCAGCCCGCTGAAGGCGGCGTGGGATTACGCCATGGTCTACTTCCTCGCGGTGTGGAAAGCTGCCGTCTTAGGGGTGATCCTGGGATCGCTGATTCAGGTGCTTATCCCGCGTAACTGGCTGGTGAAAACTCTCGGTCAACCGCGCTTTCAGGGCACGCTGCTGGGCACGATTTTCTCCCTGCCGGGCATGATGTGCTCCTGCTGTGCCGCACCAGTTGCGGCGGGTATGCGCCGCCAGCGCGTATCCATGGGCGGTGCGCTGGCGTTCTGGATGGGGAACCCGCTTCTCAATCCGGCGACGCTGGTGTTTATGGGCTTTGTGCTCGGCTGGCATTTTGCCGCTATCCGTCTGGTTGCCGGGCTGCTGACGGTGCTGGTGGTGGCGACGCTGGTGCAAAAGCTGGTGAAGGATACTGCCGTCGAACCCGCAGCCGTTGGGCTGGACGTCAGCGAACCGCAGGGCGGTTTCTTTACTCGCTGGGGTAAGGCGCTGTGGCAGCTTTTCTGGAGCACCATTCCGGTCTATATCCTGGCGGTCCTGGTTCTGGGCGCCGCGCGCGTCTGGCTCTTCCCGCATGCGGATGGCGTGATCGACAACACGCTGATGTGGGTGATTGCAATGGCCGTTGCAGGCTGCCTGTTTGTGATCCCCACGGCGGCGGAGATCCCGATTGTCCAGACCATGATGCTGGCCGGTATGGGTACCGCACCGGCGCTGGCGCTGCTTATCACCTTGCCGGCAATCAGCCTGCCGTCGCTCATCATGCTGCGTAAGTCTTTCCCGGCGAAAGCGCTGTGGCTGACGGCGGGGCTGGTGGCGCTGAGCGGGGTGATTGTCGGGGGTATTGCGTTGATGTAAAAAAAAGCCCGGTGGCGCTCGCGCTCACCGGGCCTTCAGTCAGGTGTGGATTACTTAATGTAGGTAAACGCGGTGGTGACGTGCTTCACGCCGCTCACCCGGCTGGCGATATCCGCCGCCGCTTTCCCTTCACGGTCGGTCACCAGACCCAGCAGGAACACTTCACCATTTTCGGTCGTTACCTTCACATTTGAGGATTTCACCTGGTCTGAGCCCAGCAGCTGGGAGCGGACTTTGGTGGTGATCCATGTGTCAGACGACGCGGTCCCAAGGCTGATTGGCTGACCCTGGCGGATTTCGTTGAAGACTTCCGTGGTGCCCTCAACGCCCATTGCGATCTGCTTCGCGCGGCTGGAGAGCTCGGTATTCGGTGCCTGGCCCGTCAGCAGGACTTTGCCCTGATAAGCCGTCACGTTGATACGCGCTTCTTTCTTGATTTGTTCGTCTTTCGACAGCGCGCTGTTGACCCGCAGCTCCAGCGTACCGTCATCCACCTGTGTGCCCACAGAGCGCGGATCGGTCGCCGCTTTGGTGCCCACTGCAGCGGTACCCACAACGGCCGCAGCAATACATCCCTGAAGCAGTAATGCAGACATAAGGACTGCGAGGGTCGATAAAGCCTTCATAAAAACTCCTTAATCATCCTGGTGAGGGAAAAGCGTGTTATCGATCAAATCGCATAAGCAGTTCACCGTGAGCATATGCATCTCCTGAATACGTGCGCTACGGTGAGACGGAATGCGGATTTCCACATCCTGCGGCCCGAGCAGACCCGCCAGCTCACCGCCGTCGTAGCCGGTTAAGGCGACGATGGTCATGTCGCGGGTAACGGCGGCTTCAACGGCTTTGACGATGTCCCGGCTGTTGCCGCGCGTGGAGATGGCCAGCAACACATCGCCGGCGTGCCCCAGGGCGCGCACCTGCTTCGCGTAAATTTCGTCATGCAGACGATCGTTAGCAATCGCTGTTAAGACCACATTATCGGTATTAAGTGCAATGGCAGGTAAACTGGGGCGTTCTGTTTCAAAGCGATTGATCATGCTGGCAGCAAAATGCTGTGCGTTGGCGGCTGAGGTTCCGTTGCCACAACAGAGGATTTTGTTGCCGTTAAGCAGGGATTGCACCAGCGTCATTGCAGCGCGAGAGATCGCGTCCGGAAGGGCTTCCGCCGCGGCAATCTGAGTCTGGATGCTTTCTGTGAAGCACACTTTAATTCTTTCGAGCACGTTATCCCTTTTAAATCTTAATTATGCGTCTTCGCCAAAAGCGTTTTTAAGCCATTCGATCTCATTTCCGGTGAAGGCTATCACATCGAAACGGCAATCCACAGTATCAAAGCTCCCATTATGGCGGGCAAGCCACAAGTGGGCAGTCTGTAATAATTTATGTTGTTTGGCGAGCGTCACGCTGGCGGCAGCACCGCCAAAACGGGAAGACTGTCGAAAGCGGACTTCTACAAACACAATCACCTGACCGTCTTTCATGATCAGATCAATTTCGCCGCCGCGCCCGCGGACGTTAGCGGCGATAAAGCGCAGTCCTTTGCCTTCAAGCCAGCGACGCGCTTTTAACTCCCACGCATCGCCAGTCTCTTTACGGCTTAACTGGCCGGGACGATTTGCCCCTGCTGGTATTTGAGCCATGATAACTTCCTGTTAATCACGCAGTCCTGCGTCGCGGTCAGATCGCCGGTGTTGCCGTTAAGCTCAAAGCCCGGCACCTGACGCATCTGGGTGAAGTGGTTCGCCAGCGCCCATGCATCGACGCCCATCGCATACAGACGCGCCAGAGAGTAGTCGTTACGTACGGAGCTTAGCGCCTGCTGCATCAGCGCCGGGTTGCTGCCCGCCAGCATTGGAATTTCACTGTACTGCAGGCCGTCCATTTCCAGACGAAAATCCGGGCCCGCAGTACCTTGCGCGCTGCGGGAGCTGGCGTAGAGCGTTGCACCGCTCTGGCTGCCGTTACGCATCGCAATCATCGGTTTGATAAAGGCGATCTCCTGCGGCGTGGCAACGATATAGGCTGCATCCACTTTACCGCCACCGCTAATCTGCGCGTCGGTAGGTGGGGCAGGGATGGTCAGCCCGCCAATGGTCACGCTCTGCTGCTGAGGCAGGCTGGCGGAAACCGGGCTGCCGTTAAGCGCAATACCCGCCCCGCCGTTGACGCCCGCACGCAGTTCAGAAACGGAACCGAATTTCTGCTGCAGCACGATGCCGCCGCCCAGCTTCTGCCACTCGTCGGCAAAGGCATTAGCCACGCGATCGCCCAGCGTACTACGGGGGATCAGCAGCAGCGGAGCCTGTTTACCCTGCTCGTGGATATGACGCGCCGCATCGCGGGCTTCATCTTCCGGAGAAAGCGCGAAGTAGCAAATATTGGCCCGGTTCTGAACCTGTTCCGGCTGGTTGAGCGCCAGCACGTTCAGCGTGGTGTTGCTCTTCATCAGCTCTTCCACGTTATTTTTCAGCAGCGGGCCGACAACGATGCTCGCCCCGTCCTGCTGAACCTGCGCCAGCACCTGATCGAGCGGTTTCGAACTGGTGTCGTAGATTTTCAGCTCAGCGCCAGGGTTCGCGCTGGTGGTCGCCACGGCCTGCGGCTGAGCGGCAGGTTGGGATGCTGGTTGTACAGGCTGCTGTTGAGGCTGTTCTGCTGTTGCCTCAGGTGCAGGCGTCGCTTGTGTCTCAGCCGGAGGCTGTGCCGCAGGTGCTGCTGTAGCTGGTGGGGTAGTCGGTGCGGTAACCGGGTTTTGCATTGTGCCCTGCGCCGGCGTTTGCGCCGTGGTCAGGTCACTGGTCTCTGCGGCGGAGGGGCTGACAACGTCGTTTACGTTGGCCGCCTGGGCCGCCTGTACCGGTACCGCACTGCCCGTCACCGGCGAGGTGCCGTTTTTCGCCGCTTCAAAGCCCTGTTGAATCGTACGGCCAAACACGGCCGCCTGGCCATTTAGCGGCAGAAGCAGCGCGATTTTGCTGGTCGATGCTGGCTTAAAGTTCTGCACGTTTACCAGCTGGGTTGGCAGCATTTTCGCCCCCGGGTTCTGCGGATAACGGGTCTGCCAGTCGGTAATACCGGCTTTCAGCATTTTTGGATCGCTGCGGTTGTTAAACCACATCTGCTGCAGATCCAGCCAGCCCTGCAGCACGTTTTCGTCCGCGTTGATGACCAGCGCCTTTGCCTGATCCTGGGTCATCGAGGCAAGTGCCTGCCAGGTGGCATCAATGTTTTTCTGCTTGTCGGCCCCGGCGAGCAGCGGCTCCTGGGCAATCAAGGCGCGCAGCAGGGTCAGGGAAGGACGCCCCTGTTCTGCGGTGATGCCCGCCTGCCAGAAGCGCGCCTGCTGGTTTTTATCCAGCGCGCTCAGGTCGATGCTCCCCAGGATCTTTTTCGCGCTCTCATAGTCTTTCTGCGCGACCTTCAGCTCGGCAGAGAGCAGGCTCTGCTCAAGACGCTGGGTATCGTTAAGCTCTTTCGGCAGTTGGCCGAACAGCTCGGCAGCCTGCTGGGTTTTGCCCTCTTTCAGCAGTGCACGAATGGCGAGTAATTGCCAGTTGATCCTGGTATCATTTGTACTCTGCGACATTTGTTGCAGATAAAAGCCAGAATCAGCCTGAGCGGAGCCCTGAAGATGGGCGGTGCTCTGGTCAGGTGCCTGGGTGCCACAGCCTGCAAATATCAGTGCTGCGAGCAGAAGCGGCACGCTGCGCGTGGCTTTTTTTCGAAGAAACGTTAACGGTACCATACTGTATCCAGTGATTTTTTTTACGCAATGCTCAATATTAAATCGGCAATACGGACGAAACAATGAAACAACACGAAACGGCAGATAATTCTCAAGGCCAGCTTTATATTGTACCTACTCCTATCGGGAATTTGTCTGATATTACCCAACGTGCCCTCACTGTATTGCAAACTGTTGATTTAATTGCGGCTGAAGACACCCGACACACCGGCCTGCTGCTGCAACATTTCGCGATTAACGCCCGATTGTTTGCTCTGCACGATCACAATGAGCAACAAAAAGCCGAAACGCTGGTGGCGAAGCTGAAAGAGGGGCAGAACATTGCGCTGGTCTCCGATGCCGGTACGCCGCTGATTAACGATCCTGGCTATCATCTGGTGCGTACCTGCCGTGAAGCCGGTATTCGCGTTGTGCCACTGCCGGGGCCGTGCGCCGCCATTGCTGCTTTGAGCGCGGCGGGTCTGCCGTCCGATCGCTTCTGCTATGAAGGTTTCCTGCCCGCCAAATCCAAAGGCCGCCGCGATGTGTTAAAGGAACTGGAGGCCGAGCCGCGTACCCTGATTTTCTACGAATCCACTCACCGTCTGCTGGAAAGCCTGGAAGATATGGTCACCGTCTGGGGCGAGAGTCGCTACGTGGTGCTAGCGCGCGAGCTGACCAAAACCTGGGAAACCATTCACGGTGCGCCGGTGGGTGAACTGCTGGCGTGGGTGAAGGAAGACGATAACCGCCGCAAGGGCGAAATGGTGCTGATTGTCGAAGGGCATAAGGCGGAAGAGGATGCCTTGCCAGCCGACGCGCTGCGCACGCTGGCGCTGCTGCAGGCGGAACTGCCGCTGAAGAAAGCGGCGGCATTAGCGGCGGAGATCCACGGCGTGAAGAAAAATGCGCTGTATAAGCATGCGCTGGAGCAGCAGGGGGAGTGATCCATACTCCGCCTTTTTTGCCGGGCGGCGCTGCGCTTGCCCGGCCTACAAAATTTAGAGTGTCGGAATAAATGTCGTAATAAATGTCGGAAAAGAAAATTGCGCAGGTCATCCGCCGATCTGCGTCTTTCGCTAAACCGTAATGATCTCGGTGCCCGTTTTACCCAACAGTTCTTTTTCGTGCTTTCCGATCCCATCATCCGTTATCACACAGTCGATTTTTTCCATCGGCAACACCTGGTTGAACCCGCGGCGGTTGAACTTGCTGGCGTCCAGCACGGCAATCACCTTATGCGCTGCGGCAGCCATCACGCTGCTAATCGAATAGCCTTCATTGAACGTTGTAATGCCGTTGGTGGCATCAATACCGTCCGCGCCGACAAACATCAGATCCGCGCTTATCCCGGTCAGAGAGCGCTCGGCGATGGTGCCATGCATAGAGTGGGTTTTATGGCGCACGGTACCGCCACAGACCACGAGCGTAATATCTTTATTTTCCGAGAGGGCAAACGCGGCAGGCAGGCTGTTGGTGATGACGGTGATGTTGGCTTTTTTGGTGAGTGCTTCGGCGATGAGCATGGTGGTGCTACCGCTATCGAGAATGATCGTCATCCCTTCTTCAATCATGGATGCTGCAGCCTGTGCGATCCGCTTTTTCGGGTCGCTCGCCAGCTGATAACGATCCTCCAGTACCACTTCCTGATTTTCGCTTTCCGCCAGGCTGCTGCCGGGTCTTGCTGCGCCACCGTGAAAACGCGTGACCAATCCTTTTTCTTCCAGCAGGCGGAGATCTGTTCGAATCGTTACTTCTGAAATGCCAAACATATTTGACAGATCCAGCACCATGACACTGCCCTGAGCGTTGACGAGGTCAACGATTTTATTGCGTCGCTCAAATGAGTTCATATTGAATTGCCTGATAATTAACTGCCTCTATTCTAATCGAAGGGATGCGAAAGGTGTATGACAATATTCGAAAGCAAATGTGAGCCAGCTCAGGTTGCTGGCTCGAAGCACTACGCGAAGCGCAGCATGATTTTGCCCTGCATAGGCGCACCGTTTAGTCCTTGCACGGCCTGAGCAAAGCTGTCGCTATCGCCGGTATGAGCAATAAGGGGCTTTAGCTGCAGTTTTTTCTCTGTGAGCAGGCGGGCTGCGGTTTCCCATTCTTCACCCGGCCACGGGGCCGAATAATTCATCCAACTTCCCAGAAGCGTCAACTCCTTACGCAGTATCTTCCCAAATGTCGCCGCAGGTAAGTTCAGGTCGTGATGCAGCGTACCCACCAGAGCGACCTGGGCGCGCGGCCCGGCGATATCAATGGCGAGCGTGACGGTTTGCGGTGTGCCAGCAGTCTCCAGAACCAACTGATCAAACGGGTTGTCGCTCAAGGCGTTGAGGATGTCGTCTGCGCCCAGAGCTCGGCTATTAAACACCTGAGTTGCCCCCAGCGCTGTTGCCTGCGCGAGCTTATCGTCGTTGATATCGATCGCGCTTACGCTGTTGGCGCCCAATGCCAGCGCACACTGCATCGCCAGCAGGCCAATCGTCCCTGCGCCGACAATTATGACGTTCTTACCCTCGCAGCCGGAAGCGAGATGAAACGCGTGTAGCCCTACGGTTATGGGTTCAATAAAAGCGCCATCCTCAATTGCCATCTCTGCTGGTAGGCGGAACAGGTTTGCGCGCTTCACCACGATATATTCCGCGTTGCCGCCTTCGCTACGAGATCCGACAAACTGATACTGCTTGCAGAGCGAGTAATAGCCTTTTTCACATGCCGGACAGGAAAAGCAGGGCAGTAATGGCACGCAGGCAACCGGATCGCCTGCTTTGAGATCGTGCACTTCGGTACCACAGGCTTCGACATAACCGCTAAATTCATGTCCCAGGGTGATGGGATAATAATGCGCCCCTCCGGCAAAAATTCGCGGGATATCGGAGCCACATAATCCTGAGCAGGCAATGCGCACCTGCACATCATCCGCAGCCTGAATCTGAGGGATTGGACGTTCTTCAACACGCACGTTGCCCTCAGCGTGAATTACCACTGATTTCATATTCACTCCAGAAAAAGAGGGGGAGCTTGGCTCCCCGGATATCAAGACATCGTCTGGCTTTGCGGGCTAGCGACGTTCTTTTCTGCCGCGTTAAATACGCGGGCGCGTCGCCAGGTGAGCAGGACGCCGGTGAAGTAAATCGCGCCAATCACGATGAACCCCACCACGTTTTGCCAGGTGAACAATTGGATGAGCAGCCAGGTGACGGGTGAACCGCCTTGGTCCATGGAGGCCACCAGTCCGCCTGCTTTCAACGCGCCAGCATTTTGCGCAAGCTGGGTATGCAGGCCGATGGTCTGGGTCGCAATCCACAGCGTAATGCCCATGATGATGACGCCAGAGATAAGCGTGCGGAACAAGTTGCCCTGATGCACCGCGACCGCCATCGCCACAAAGAAGCCGATGGTGGCAAGGTCACCGAACGGCAGCACCTGGTTGCCCGGCACCAGAACCGCAATCAAAATGGTTAGTGGGATGAAAATCAGGCTGGCGGAGACGACGGACGTATGGCCCAGCAGCAGCGCCGGATCGAGACCGATCAAGAACTCCTGCCCACCAAACTTCGCCTGCAGACGTTTACGGGCATGTTTAGCAATCGGCGTCAGGCCATCCATGATGGGTTTGATGACGCGCGGCATCAGCAGCATCACGGCGGCGGTTTTAACGGCCAGCTGGAGAACCGATTTAGCGTCGTAGCCAGCCAGCAGGCCAATAGCCAGTCCCATCACAAACCCAACCGTGACCGGTTCGCCAAACGGGCCAAAACGTTTTTGCACGTCGTCTGCGCTAAAATGAATACGCTTCACGCCTGGGATTTTGTCGATAATCGTATCGACCAGAACGGCGATCGGGCCAAGGTAAGCTGACGAGCCGTGAGGGATGGCGATCCCTTCCAGACCGAAAAAGTCCCGGGTGTCCTTAGCAAACCAGTCTCCAAGCTTGTAAACAAAGGCTGCGTGCACCACAACGCCCAGGATCCCCAGCCAGTAAGAGCCGGTTGCCAGGTGCAGCATCGCACCGGTGAAGGTCATGTGCCAGATGTTCCAGATATCGACGTTTACTACCCGGGTCATCCGCGTCACCAGCATGACAACGTTAACGCCAATGGCAACAGGGATAGCAATAAGTGCAATCTGTGATGCCCAGGTCATTGGGGATGAACCCGGCCAGCCGACGTCCACCACGTGCAGGTTAATCTGGAACTGCTCAGCCATCGCTTTGGCCGCCGGGCCGATGGAGTCAAGCATCAGGCCGATAACCAGCCCGATCCCGACGAAGCCGATGCCAATATGCAGGCCGGATTTAAAGCAATCGCCCAGCTTCATCCCCAGAAGCTTCGAGAAGATAATGATGACTATGGGCAGCATGACGGTGGGACCGAGGTCGAGAATATACCGCATGATTTCGGTAAACATGATCTTACCCCTCGAGGATGGTCAGAATTTTTTGCTGCAGGGCTTCGATGCCGACGCCGGATACAAACGGCATGCCGTGCACCACCGGGATGTCGCCAAAGGCTCTGTCAACTTTCGCCGTGGTACAAATTAGATCTGCGCCGTCCATATAGGTTTCGATTTCAGTCACCCGGCACTGGACCAGATCCAGTTCAATGTGGTGGGCTTCACACAGCTCTTTGATCTCTTCTGCTGCCATGGTTGAGGTGGCGACAGCACCGCCGCAAGCAACAATAACTTTGCGTTTCATAGGGTACTCCTTTTTATTATCAGTATGTTATGAAGCCTGGGCACAGGCGACAGGCTCAAGGATCGTCTCCCGGAAACGATCGGCCAGGCGCTCTGCGGGCACCGCCAGCAGCATGTCCAGCGTGTCCGGGTTTTGTAGCTCACTGAAAAGGCGGCGCAGCAATTTCATTTGCGCCGCAGGGTTTTCAACGATTAACGCGATGATGAGTGAGACGGCGACCTCGCCATCATCGTCAGCCTGCTGAAAATGCACCGGTTTGTCCGGGCGAATCAGGTAAATCGCGGGGCGTTTCGCATGTATGGCTTCGCAGTGCGGAATAGCGACCGCATGGCGTTCAAGAGCAATGCCGGTGGGGTAGTTCATCTCCCTTTCCATAAGGGCGGCAGGGTAGGTGGCGTGTACAACACCGTTAGCCAGCATCTCCTCGCCAATATGCGCCAGCGCCTGCTGGCAGGTTTCAAACTCAATTCCGGTACGGACAAAAACGTGACTCATACATTCTCCGGCATCAGACGGGTTCAGGGGTGCAGCCAAATCGATAGGCGCGTAATACATCCTGTATTTTGTCGATGATGAGATTTTGCGGTGTTGCGGCGATCTCATTCATCGACAATCGTTCGAACTGGACGGGCATAAACTGGCTGATCAGCCCCAGAGGCAAGGAGGTTGCGTTCAGATTAGCAATTAACTTCTCAACGCTCTGGCGAATGCGCGGGTGCGGCCAGTAGTAGCGAATGCGATCGGACAGGCTAAAGTGAATATCCACCATTGCCTGGCTCCAGGTGGGGCGGTAATACTTCTTCCAGTAATCCGGCTCGTTCAGCATGACTTCGTCGATCACGTCAAGCACATGGCTGCGTTGCTCAGGGGCGATGAGGGCCTTCTCCATTTGCGCGAGGGCAAAAATGGCTTCTCGCAGGGCAAAGGTAAGCGCCGGACCGACTTTCAGGATCGCGAAGTGATCGCGAACCAAAGCGCGATAGGCCTGACGAGTCTGGTAGTCGGTGGAGTGCGCCTCATAGACCATGGGGGTCTGGCGGATCCAGCCGGAAAGCGCCTCTGCCGCGTGCGGCTGGTAGTGAATAATTTGCGTATGGTCGAACTCCACGCCGGGTTGCACGACTATCGCAATCACGCGCGTCATCGCCTCGTCCAGACCGAGCGCGGCAAAGGCCTCACGATGCGTTTCCAGCGTCTGCGCGGCATCTTCCACACGGGTAACATGCACGCTGCTAATACTGCTGGCCTCACCGCCTGGAACGGGAACCTCAGTACCAATCACGTAGGTCAGCGCCGCTTTTTGTTCTTCAGTGGCCGTCTCTTCTGCCGCTTTACACAGTCGGGCAGCACGCTGTGCCACCACCCCTGGCGGGAGTGGAACAGGATCGTCGGCGCAGGACATGGAGGCGTCCAGGTGGATCTTGCTAAACCCTGCCGCGACATAGGCTTTGATCAATGCGATGGATTTCTCCATCGCCGCGTCTGCCGGTTCGTTTTGCCAACAGTTTGGCCCCAGATGATCGCCACCCAGGATCAAACGTTCATGCGGAAAGCCCACCTCTTTAGCAATCTTCAGAACGAAATTACGGAAATCAGCGGGTTTCATACCGGTGTACCCGCCGAACTGGTTCACCTGATTTGAGGTGGCCTCAATCAGTACCTTGTTGTCGGTATGCAGATCGAACCGCAGTGCGGCTTCGATAACCAGCGGGTGCGCTGAACAGACAGAACAAATACCGAGATGCTCTCCCGCCTTATGGCGGGCAATAATATCTTTCACATTTCCTCCGGGTCAGGACTTTAGAGTTTTCCTTCACAACCACAATCGTTAATGACTTTGCGCACCACCTCTTTCATGGCACGTTTGGCGGGCACCATGTAATGTCGCGGGTCACTGGTTTCGGGATGTGAAGCGAGATAGGTTTTCAGCGCATTCGAGAAGGCGATTTTGAGTTCTGTGGCAACGTTGACCTTGCAGATACCGAGGCGAATGGCCTGACGGATATCGGCCGTAGATAAACCTGAAGCGCCGTGCAGCACCAGCGGGATATCGACCTGATTGCGGATCTCTGCCAGACGTTCAAAATCAAGTTTCGGCGTGGCAGTGTAGAGGCCGTGCGCGGTACCGATGGCGACGGCCAATGAGTCGATACCCGTTAATTCAACAAATTCGCGTGCCTGTTGCGGGTTGGTGTAAAGCGCGTCTTTGCTGTCGACGACCAGGTCATCCTCCTGACCGCCAAGACGGCCAAGTTCAGCCTCCACGCTAACGTCGTAGCGGTGGCAGTAGTCTGTCACTCTCTTCACCAGCGCCACGTTTTCAGTGAACGGATGATGAGAGCCGTCGATCATTGCAGAGCGGACCCCTCTCTGTACTTTCTGCGCGATATCGTCGAAATCTTCGTGATGATCGAGGTGGATCGCCAGTGGCTGGTTATACGTTTTGGCCAGATCGCTGGCGATGGCGACCACGTTCCCGGTTCCGGCATAGCTAAACGTACCTGGCGTACCCGCGACGATCAGAGGGGAGCGCATCTCAGAGGCCGTTTCAACGACCACCTGCAGCGTTTCGAGATTATGAATATTGAATGCCGGTACGGCGTACCCTTCGCGCTGTGCTTTTAACAGCATCGCTTTCGACGAGATGATGAACATCTTTCCTCCGAAACCTTTCGTTTTGTTTATGCGAAAGAGAGTATAGGGTTTCGGAATGTTATTTTGTGATTGGTATCTTAAAAATGAAAGAATCGAAACGAAAGATAAGAATGCGAAAGAAATGAAAGAAAAAAAAAGCATGGCCGAAGCCATGCTAAGCGAGGTTTACAGCAAACTCACGTCACTGGCGCCGGGTTAAACACCGCCAGCTGATTATGCAGCCCCCACTGGTCCGAGAACGTTTTCTTCCGCCCGCTTGCCACGTCCAGAATAAAGTGGAACAGTTTCCAGCCCACGTCTTCAATACTCTCTTCCCCGGTGGCAATGGTGCCCGCATTGATGTCCATTAAGTCATACCAGCGGTTTGCCAGCTCGGTGCGGGTCGCCATCTTGATCACCGGGACCGCCATCAGGCCGTACGGCGTACCGCGCCCGGTGGTAAAGACCTGTACCGTAATGCCGGACGCCACCTGCTGGGTGCCGCAAACAAAATCGCTGGCAGGCGTAGCCGCATAGATCAGACCGCGCCTGGTTGGCCGCTGGCCCGGAGAGAGCACTTCCACAATCGCGCTCTGGCCGGATTTAGCTATCGAACCGAGGGCTTTTTCCACCACGTTTGCCAGACCGCCTTTCTTGTTGCCCGGAGAGGGGTTGGCGCTGCGGTCCGTTTTGCCCATATCGAGATAGCTATCGTACCAGGCCATCTCCTCGAGCAGGCGTTTCCCCACCTCTTCATTAACGGCGCGCGGCGTAAGGAGATGAATGGCGTCACGCACTTCGGTGACTTCGGAGAACATCACCGTGGCGCCGCAGCGCACCAGCAGATCGGACGCATAGCCCACCGCCGGGTTAGCCGTCACGCCAGAGAAGGCATCGCTGCCGCCGCACTGAGTGCCCACCACCAGTTCCGATGCCGGGCACGTTTCGCGCTGGCGGCGGTTGAGTTTGTCCAGATGACGCTCCGCCACCTGAAGAATATCGTCGACCATCGAACGGAAGCCAACGTGGCGTTCGTCCTGCAGGCGCACGATGCTGGCCTCGTCAGCCGGGATGGCTTTGACATCTTCGGTGCCCTGCAGCAGGCGCTCTGGCTGCAATTTTTCACACCCGAGACCAATCACCATCACCTCGCCGCCAAAGTTCGGGTTAAGGGCGATATTGTGAATGGTACGGATCGGCACGACCGCCGCTGGCGCGTTGATCGCCACACCGCAGCCGTACAGGTGGTTAAGACCCACCACGCCGTCGACGTTCGGGTACTTCGGCAGCAGATCGCGCTCAATGATTTTCACTACGTAATCCACCACGCCCGCCACGCAGTGCACGCTGGTGGTAATGCCGAGCAGGTTTTTGGTTCCCACGCTGCCGTCCGCGTTGCGGTATCCTTCGAAGGTATAGCCCTCCAGCGGAGGAAGCGGTTCAGGAACGCGGGTAGACAGCGGCAAGGTATTCAGAGGCGGTGCTTTGGGCAGTTCAACCAGCGACTCCTCAATCCAGCTACCCTGCGGGATAGCGCGTACCGCATAGCCTATGACTTCACCGTAACGGACGATTGCACCGTGGGCAGGAATATCGACCAGCGCGACCTTGTGTCCCTGCGGAATGTGCTCAATCAGCTCAAGCCCGTCCGGGAAGCGGGTGCCTGCTTTTAAGCCATTGTCGTTGACAATAATCGCCACGTTATCCGTATCGTGAACCTTAATATAAAACGCCGTCGGCGATGCCTCTCTAATTGCAATATCGGCCATTATTCACTTTTCTCCGGTAAAGTTTCAGCTATGAAATATAGCTCCTGGATAATCGTTTTCTTATCGAAGAAATAAAGCATGTCAGGACGGGAAAAGTGAAAATGTGATCGCGATCGTTTCAGGCGGACTAATCCTTGATTCTGTGCATTAGCGCCCACTGCTTTGTGCGTATGCTCAAAATAGCGTTGAGATGCGGCGTGATACTTGAGCATTAAGACAATGTGATGTCACACAGAGCCGATTATACTGAATGACGATTTTATTGCGCCAACATTCAGTCAGAGAAATAAATATAAAAAGAATCTGTTTCGAAATGAATAATACGGGCTAAAACTGCGGAATTAAAAAGGTATATGAGATGAATAACGATATCTTCCCGAATACGTTTAAAGCGGCTCTTGCGGCGCACCAGATTCAGATTGGCTGCTGGTCCGCGCTGGCAAACCCCATCAGCACCGAAGTGCTGGGCCTGGCCGGGTTCGACTGGCTGGTGCTGGACGGCGAACATGCGCCGAACGATATCAGCACCTTTATTCCGCAGCTGATGGCGCTGAAAGGCAGCCCCAGCGCCCCGGTAGTGCGTGTGCCAACTAACGATCCGGTGATTATCAAGCGCCTGCTGGATATCGGTTTCTACAATTTCCTGATCCCGTTTGTGGAAACGGAAGAACAGGCGGCGCTGGCCGTGGCCTCAACGCGCTATCCGCCGGAAGGGATCCGCGGCGTTTCCGTTTCGCACCGCGCCAACATGTTTGGCACCGTTAAGGACTACTTCGCTCAGTCCAATAACAACATCACCATTCTGGTTCAGATCGAGAGCCAGCAGGGCGTTGATAACCTCGACGCGATTGCAGCCACAAACGGCGTGGACGGTATCTTTGTCGGCCCAAGCGATCTGGCTGCCGCCTTTGGTCATCTGGGTAACGCCAGCCATCCTGACGTGCAGCGCGCAATCCAGCACATCTTTGCCCGCGCCAAAGCGCACGGTAAACCGTGCGGCATTCTGGCGCCGGTTGAGGCAGATGCCCGTCGCTACCTGGAGTGGGGGGCCACCTTTGTTGCCGTCGGCAGCGACCTCGGCGTGTTCCGCTCAGCGACGCAGAAATTAGCGGACGCTTTTAAAAAATAACCATCATTGAGGAAACAGATTATGACGCTGAAAGTGGGTTTTATTGGTCTTGGGATCATGGGTAAACCAATGAGTAAGAACCTCATCAAAGCGGGTTACTCACTGGTGGTATCCGATCATAATTCGCAGTCTGTGGCGGAGGTGATGGCGGCGGGTGCGGAAACGGCCACCACCGCTAAAGCCATTGCCGAGCAGTGCGATGTCATCATCACCATGCTGCCAAACTCCCCGCACGTCAAAGAGGTTGCGCTGGGGGAGAACGGCATCATCGAGGGGGCGAAGCCCGGCCTGGTGCTGATTGATATGAGCTCTATCGCCCCGCTTGCCAGCCGTGAAATCAGCGAGGCGTTAAAAGCGAAGGGCGTCGACATGCTGGATGCGCCCGTCAGCGGCGGCGAGCCGAAAGCCATCGACGGCACCCTTTCGGTGATGGTGGGCGGCGATAAAGCCGTGTTCGACAAATACTATGACCTGATGAAAGCGATGGCGGGATCCGTGGTGCATACCGGAGATATTGGTGCGGGCAACGTCACCAAGCTGGCGAATCAGGTGATTGTGGCGCTGAACATTGCCGCCATGTCTGAAGCGCTGACGCTGGCAACCAAAGCGGGCGTCAATCCGGATCTGGTCTATCAGGCTATTCGCGGCGGCCTGGCGGGCAGTACCGTGCTGGATGCCAAAGCGCCGATGGTGATGGACCGTAACTTCAAGCCGGGATTCCGCATCGACCTGCACATTAAAGATCTGGCGAACGCCCTGGACACCTCTCACGGCGTGGGTGCGCAGCTGCCGCTGACCGCTGCGGTCATGGAGATGATGCAGGCGCTGCGTGCCGATGGCCTGGGCACGGCCGATCACAGCGCGATTGCGTGCTACTACGAAAAACTGGCGAAGGTGGAAGTGGCGCGTTAATAGCATCTTACCCGCACCTGAGGGTGACAGCGGCGCGCAAACCCACTATACTGCGCGCCGAAGCTGACCAGACAGTCGCCGCTTCGTCGTCGTCCCTTTCGGGGGAGACGGGCGGAGGGGAGGAAAGTCCGGGCTCCACAGGGCAGGGTGCCAGGTAACGCCTGGGGGGGAAACCCACGACCAGTGCAACAGAGAGCAAACCGCCGATGGCCCGCGCAAGCGGGATCAGGTAAGGGTGAAAGGGTGCGGTAAGAGCGCACCGCGCGGCTGGTAACAGTCCGTGGCACGGTAAACTCCACCCGGAGCAAGGCCAAATAGGGGTTCACATGGTACGGCCCGTACTGAACCCGGGTAGGCTGCTTGAGCCAGTGAGCGATTGCTGGCCTAGATGAATGACTGTCCACGACAGAACCCGGCTTATCGGTCAGCTTCAACTTCTCAGGAAACCCCGCTTCGGCGGGGTTTTTGCTTTCTGTGGTTGTAGGTCAGGGTAAGCGAAGCGGCAACCGGCACCGGGCAAACGACATCAATTCTCATATTTGCGACATTAAGCACATTTCACTGTTTTTATCCCTTCAATGTTTATCCTGAATCTGCAGGCGATCGCCATCACAAAATTTCACGCTGAAAAACAGTGAATTTACAGTATTGTCAATTTGTTATGATTGTTATCTGTATGATCCTGAATGTTTTCCTGGTTGATATGGATATATTGAAATCAAAAACATTCAGGCTGTGAATGTGTGACCTGTTCCACTCTTTATCAAAAGCTGGCCAAAAAGCCTCTGCAGAATTTGATAATTTGAAAGAATGTTTCAACTGAATAACGGTTATTTATTGGCCTTTAATTGCCTGAAAGATCGTCTTTATTGATTTTTTTAATGCAGGAAAATTTATCAAGGTTATTGCCATAAAATAAATTTATTACTCCTGTTTTTGTTGATCAATATCAGCGTAATGGTCTGCCTTAATGCGTTCATCTCATTGTTAGTAAAGTCTTTTTAGGGTTTTGATTATTCATGTGAATAGTGTGGAAAAGCAAATTGTGAGTAACAGCACATACCCCTTGAAACATTATTGAGTAGAATCCACCCCGTCATAGGGAAATAAGCGCAGAATATTATGAACACTATTATTCTACCGAAAACACAGCACCTCGTGGTATTTCAGGAAGTCATTAAAAGTGGCTCCATAGGTTCTGCAGCAAGACAGCTGGGCCTGACGCAGCCCGCCGTCAGCAAAATCATCAGCGATATTGAGTCCTACTTCGGCGTGGAAGTGATGGTACGTAAAAACACCGGCGTAAAACTCACTGCCGCGGGCCAGGTTCTGCTCTCGTACTCTGAGTCGATCACCCGCGAGATGAAAAACATGGTGAGCGAGATTAACAGCCTCAGTTTTAGCACCGTCATGGACGTCTCCTTTGGCTATCCGTCGCTGATTGGTTTCACCTTCCTGTCCGGGATGATCAAAAAATTCAGGGAAGTGTTCCCGAAAGCACGCGTATCCATGTATGAAGCCCAGCTCTCCTCTTTTCTTCCGGCCATTCGCGACGGTCGGCTGGATTTTGCCATCGGCACGCTGAGTGATGAAATGCTGCTGCAGGATCTGCACGTCGAGCCGCTGTTCGAGTCCGAGTTTGTGCTGGTCGCCAGTAAATCACGAACGTGCACCGGCCCGACGACATTGGCATCGCTCACGCACGAGCAGTGGGTGATGCCGCAAACCGATATGGGCTACTACAAAGAACTCCTGACCACCCTGCAAGACAACCACATCAGCATTGAAAACATCGTCCAGACCGATTCCGTCGTCACCATTTATAACCTTGTCCTGAATGCCGATTATCTCACGGTGATTCCGCGCGATATGATTGCGCCTTTCGGCTCGGACCAGTTTATTGTGCTGCCAGTGGAAGATGAATTACCCGTGGCGCGTTATGCCGCCGTATGGTCAAAAAATTACAGGATTAAAAAATCGGCGTCAGTATTAGTTGAGCTGGCAAAACAATATTCGTCGATGAATATCGAAAGACGACGATAAAAATAATTACGCTTTAAAATACCCGGGGCGCCGCTTTTTAACGCTCTGATACCCTGACTTTGCCTGAAAACAATGAATTATTATAACGAGGACATTATGCACATTACTTACGATCTCCCGGTAACCATTGAAGATATACAGGATGCCAGAAAGCGACTGGCAGGAAAAATCTATAAAACCGGCATGCCGCGCTCAAATTATCTCAGCGAACGGTGTAAAGGTGAGATATTCCTCAAGTTTGAAAACATGCAGCGTACCGGCTCGTTTAAAATTCGCGGCGCGTTTAACAAGTTAAGCTCGCTGACCGACGCTGAAAAACGCAAAGGCGTTGTCGCCTGCTCGGCGGGAAACCACGCGCAGGGGGTGTCGCTCTCCTGTGCGATGCTCGGTATCGACGGCAAAGTGGTGATGCCAATGGGCGCACCGAAATCCAAAGTCGCTGCGACGCGCGACTACTCGGCAGAGGTGGTGCTGCACGGCGAAAACTTCAACGACACCATCGCCAAAGTGAGCGAAATCGTCGAGATGGAAGGGCGCATTTTTATCCCGCCTTATGACGATCCGAAAGTGATCGCCGGCCAGGGCACCATCGGCCTGGAAATCCTCGAAGATTTGTACGACGTGGATAACGTGATTGTCCCTATCGGCGGCGGCGGATTAATTGCCGGGATTGCCACGGCGATTAAATCCATCAACCCGACCATTAATATTATCGGCGTACAGTCTGAAAACGTTCACGGAATGGCCGCATCGTATCAGGCCGGAGAAATAACCAACCATCGCGTTACCGGCACGTTAGCTGACGGCTGCGATGTGTCTCGTCCGGGTAAATTAACCTTCGAAATTGTTCGTGAACTGGTCGACGACATTGTACTGGTGAGCGAAGACGATATTCGCAACAGCATGATTGCTCTTATTCAGCGAAATAAAGTGGTGACGGAAGGCGCCGGTGCGCTGGCCTGCGCGGCATTATTAAGCGGTAAGCTTGACCACTATATTCAGGGCCGTAAAACCGTCTGCATTATTTCCGGCGGCAATATCGATCTCTCCCGCGTTTCCCAAATTACCGGCTTCGTTGACGCATAAAGGTGACCTATGAGCAACACAGAAAGCATTATCGTTGGCCAGTCCAAAACGTCCTCCTGGCGTAAGTCTGATACTACCTGGACGCTTGGCCTGTTTGGTACCGCCATTGGCGCGGGCGTGCTGTTCTTCCCCATTCGCGCAGGCTTTGGTGGATTGATCCCCATTTTGCTGATGCTGGTTCTCGCGTTCCCGATTGCGTTTTACTGCCACCGCGCGCTGGCGCGTTTGTGTCTGTCCGGCAGCAACGTTTCCGGCAACATCACCGAAACGGTGGAAGAGCACTTTGGGAAGACCGGCGGGGTGGTGATCACTTTCCTCTACTTCTTCGCCATTTGCCCGCTGCTGTGGATTTACGGCGTCACCATTACCAACACCTTTATGACCTTCTGGGAAAACCAGCTCCAGCTGCCCGCGCTGAACCGTGGCTTTGTCGCGCTGTTCCTGCTGCTGCTGATGGCCTTTGTTATCTGGTTTGGTAAAGACCTGATGGTGAAGGTCATGAGCTTCCTGGTGTTCCCGTTTATCGCCAGCCTGGTGCTGATTTCCCTGTCGCTGATCCCGTACTGGAACTCGGCGGTAATCGACCAGGTCAACCTGAGCGATATCGCCTTCACCGGTCATGACGGCATTCTGGTCACGGTGTGGCTGGGTATCTCCATCATGGTCTTCTCCTTTAACTTCTCGCCTATCGTCTCCTCGTTCGTGGTCTCAAAGCGCGAAGAGTACGAACCGGAGTTCGGCAAAGAGTTCACAGAGCAGAAATGTTCCAGAATCATCGGTCGCGCCAGCCTGCTGATGGTGGCCGTGGTGATGTTCTTCGCCTTTAGCTGCCTGTTTACGCTCTCTCCGCAGAATATGGCGGACGCCAAGGCGCAGAACATTCCGGTGCTCTCCTACCTGGCGAACCATTTTGCCTCGATGTCCGGAACCAAATCGACGTTCGCGACGGTACTGGAATACGGTGCCTCCATCATCGCGCTGGTCGCGATCTTCAAATCTTTCTTCGGCCACTACCTGGGCACCCTGGAAGGGCTGAACGGCCTGATCCTCAAGTTTGGCTACAAGGGCGATAAGAAGAAAGTCTCTGTTGGCAAGCTGAACACCATCAGCATGGTGTTCATCATGGGCTCCACCTGGGTTGTGGCGTACGCCAACCCGAACATTCTCGACCTTATCGAAGCCATGGGGGCGCCGATTATCGCCTCTCTGCTGTGCCTGCTGCCGATGTACGCCATCCGCAAAGCGCCAGCCATGGCGAAATATAAGGGCAAACCCGAGAACATCTTCGTCACGGTTGTGGGCCTGCTGACCATTTTGAATATCGTTTACAAACTGTTCTAACCCAAAGCTCAGGAAGAGCGGAGTCATATGATGATTGAGTTTCCGGTAGTACTGGTTATTAACTGCGGATCGTCCTCTGTTAAGTTTTCGGTGCTGGATGCAGCAAGCTGCGATGCCCTGATGACGGGCATTGCAGATGGGATCAACACCGGGAAGGCCTTTATTTCCGTGAACGGGGGGGAGCCGGCCAGACTGGCTCACCAGGACTACGAAGGGGCGCTGGCTGCCATCGCCCTGGAGCTGGAGAAACGCGACCTGATGAGCAGCGTGGCCTTGATTGGCCACCGCATTGCGCACGGCGGCGACCTCTTCAGCGAGTCGACCTTGATCACGGAAGAGGTGATCGCGCAGATCCGCCAGGTCTCCCCGCTGGCGCCACTGCATAACTACGCCAACCTGAGCGGCGTGGAAGCCGCAGAGCGCCTGTTCCCGGGTGTGCAGCAGGTGGCAGTGTTTGACACCAGCTTCCACCAGACGCTGCCGCCGCAGGCGTATCTGTACGGATTGCCGTACCGCTATTTTGAAGAGCTGGGCGTGCGCCGTTACGGCTTCCACGGCACCTCTCACCGCTACGTGGCCGGGCAGGCGCATACGCTTCTCGGGCTGTCCCCCGATGACAGCGGCCTGGTGATCGCCCATCTTGGCAACGGGGCGTCCATCTGTGCGGTGCGCAACGGCGAAAGCGTCGACACTTCTATGGGGATGACGCCGCTGGAAGGGCTGGTGATGGGTACGCGCTGCGGCGACGTGGACTTCGGCGCGATGGCGTGGATTGCCCAGCAGACCGGCCAGTCCTTAGAGGACCTGGAGCGCGTGGTCAACAAAGAGTCCGGATTGCTGGGGATATCCGGCATCTCCTCTGATCTACGCGCGCTAGAGAAAGCCTGGCACGAAGGCAATGAGCGGGCGCAACTGGCAATACACACCTTTGTTCACCGCATTGCGCGGCATATTGCCGGTCACGCCGCGTCGCTGCACCGTCTGGATGGGGTGATCTTTACCGGCGGCATTGGCGAAAACTCGACGCTCGTCCGTGAGCTGGTGGCGGAACATTTGAAAGTGTTCGGCATCCACCTCGACGACGCCAAAAACGCCCTGCCGGGCAGCGCGGGTGAGCGCATCATCAGCACCGATACCTCCCGCGTAGTCTGCGCGGTTGTCCCTACCAACGAAGAAAAAATGATCGCGCTGGACGCTCTCCGTCTTGGGAAGGTTACTCCGGCCGCGGCTTACGCCTGATAAAGCGAGAATCACATGAAAGTAACTATCGATACGGGCGTCGCGCCCTACAGCGACGCATGGGCCGGGTTTCGCGGTGAAGAATGGAAAAACGCCGTTAACGTCCGCGATTTTATTCAGCATAACTACACCCCTTATGAAGGCGATGAAGCTTTCCTCGCGCAGGCGACGCCAGCAACGACGGCGTTGTGGCAGAAGGTAATGGTCGGCATTCGCCAGGAGAATGCCACCCATGCCCCGGTGGATTTTGACACCAACATTGCCACCACCATTACGGCCCACGGGCCTGGCTATATCGACCAGGATCTGGAGACGATCGTCGGTCTGCAAACCGATAAGCCGCTTAAGCGTGCGCTGCACCCTTACGGTGGGATCAATATGATCCGCAGCTCGTTCGAAGCCTACGGTCGGGAGATGGATCCACAGTTCGAATACCTGTTTACCGACCTGCGCAAAACCCATAACCAGGGCGTGTTTGACGTCTATTCGCCGGAGATGATGCGCTGCCGTAAATCCGGCGTGCTGACCGGTCTGCCGGACGGCTACGGGCGCGGACGCATCATCGGCGACTATCGTCGCGTGGCGCTGTACGGGATCGCTTATCTGGTGCGCGAGCGTGAGCTGCAGTTTGCCGATCTGCAGGGCAGGCTGGAGCGCGGTGAAGATCTGGAGGCGACGATCCGCCTGCGCGAGGAGCTGGCGGAGCACAAGCGCGCGCTGCTGCAGATCCAGCAGATGGCGGCGAACTACGGCTTTGATATCTCACGTCCGGCGATGAACGCCCAGGAAGCGGTGCAGTGGGTCTATTTTGCCTACCTTGCCGCGGTAAAATCCCAGAACGGTGGGGCGATGTCGCTGGGGCGCACGGCCTCGTTCCTCGATATCTACATCGAACGCGATATGCAGGCAGGGCGGCTGAATGAAGTCCAGGCCCAGGAGCTTATCGACCACTTCATCATGAAGATCCGCATGGTGCGCTTCCTGCGCACGCCGGAGTTCGACACCCTCTTCTCCGGCGATCCGATCTGGGCGACGGAAGTGATCGGCGGCATGGGGTTGGACGGCCGCACGCTGGTGACCAAAAACAGCTTCCGCTATCTGCACACGCTACACACCATGGGGCCTGCGCCGGAGCCGAACCTGACGATCCTCTGGTCTGAACAACTGCCGATCGCGTTCAAGAAATATGCCGCGCAGGTGTCGATCGTCACCTCTTCGCTGCAGTACGAGAACGACGATCTGATGCGTGCAGACTTCAACAGCGACGACTACGCCATTGCCTGTTGCGTCAGCCCGATGGTGATCGGCAAGCAGATGCAGTTCTTTGGCGCGCGCGCCAACCTCGCCAAAACGCTGCTTTACGCGATCAACGGCGGAGTGGACGAAAAACTGAAGATTCAGGTCGGCCCGAAAACCGAGCCGCTGCTGGGCGACGTGCTGGATTACGACACCGTGATGGCGAGCCTCGATCACTTTATGGACTGGCTGGCGGTGCAGTACATCAGCGCCCTGAATCTCATTCACTACATGCACGACAAGTATAGCTACGAAGCCTCGCTGATGGCGCTGCACGACCGGGACGTCTATCGCACCATGGCCTGCGGCATTGCCGGGCTGTCGGTGGCGGCGGATTCTCTCTCGGCCATTAAATACGCCACGGTGAAGCCGGTGCGCGACCACACCGGTCTGGCGGTCGATTTCGTGATAGAAGGGGACTACCCGCAGTATGGCAACAACGACGATCGCGTGGACAGCATCGCCTGCGACCTGGTGGAGCGCTTTATGAAGAAAATTCAGGCGCTGCCAACCTACCGTAACGCGGTGCCGACCCAGTCGATCCTGACCATCACCTCCAACGTGGTCTACGGCCAGAAGACCGGCAACACGCCGGACGGACGCCGCGGCGGCACGCCGTTTGCGCCTGGCGCGAACCCGATGCACGGTCGCGACAGAAAAGGGGCGGTGGCCTCGCTAACGTCGGTGGCCAAACTGCCGTTCACATATGCAAAAGATGGGATCTCCTACACCTTCTCCATCGTGCCGCAGGCGCTGGGCAAGGACGAGCTGGTGCGTAAAACCAACCTGGTCGGGCTGCTGGACGGGTATTTCCATCATGAAGCGTCCATTGAGGGCGGGCAGCACCTGAACGTCAACGTCATGAACCGGGAAATGCTCCTCGATGCCATTGCGCATCCTGAGAATTACCCGAACCTGACGATCCGCGTTTCAGGGTATGCGGTGCGGTTTAACGCCCTGACGCGGGAGCAGCAGCAGGATGTGATTTCGCGAACGTTTACCCAATCTATCTAAAATGAGTTCTCATGCCCCCTCAACGTAGGGGGCATTTTTTTGCCCGCTAAACATACAAAATTGTTTATATAATTACTCACACATATTCATCCGCTCTTGAAAAACAATGCTCCTGCTTTTTCCTATAACAGAATGTAAGGACAGTAAGATGATGAAAATGACCCGTATTGCGCTGGTCGCCGCCTCGCTGGCAGTGTGCAGTTTTACGGCGCAGGCCGCGAACGTTGAGGCAGCCCCGTCTCCATCGCAGGATCCGCTGGTACAGCACCTGAAGCTCAGCAATGAGCAGGTTAAGAAGATTGACGATCTGCATAAGCAGCTGGAACAAAATGTCAGCAAGATCCCGATGACGGGCGTGAAGGACGGCGCGCTGATCGACATGTTCCAGGCGGGTAAGTGGGACGAAAGCACGGTGAAAAGCCAGCTTTCCGCCTTTAGCAAAATTGAAGAGCAGACCCGTTATTACCGCGTGAAATATTACTTCGACGTCAGCCAGGTATTGACGCCGGAACAGCGTAAGCAGATTAGAACCGATATGGCTAACGCGCTGGCAGAGTGATTCAGGAATCAATCATTTAAAATGAGACCTCACAGAATCGCTTTAATTAGATTCTGTGAGAATGAATTCTAAACATCATGCCGACGCACGTTCATTCCATGCATCAGCAAACTGAATATTCCCGTCGCAATAGGTCCAGGTCGCTTTTTCGTAGCGCAATTGAACAGATTCAAGGTGGCCAGTACCAGGGCAGTTACGTGTATCGTTAACAATAGGGGAGATAGAGACAACTTTCACACCTTCCAGCTCAGTTCTAAAGTATTCAACCTCCCAACCTGCGTCATTAATTCGGTAATATCTAATTTCAACTTTCTTAAGGTTTTGCCCTGTCGCTACCGCCTTATAAAGATAAGGAGATGAGCTATCAATTTCCTTCTCGAACAGGAAAGGCGCGTGTTTCCTCGTTCCGGTTAATCTTCCGGAGAGTGGATCGGTTGGAATACTCAAATTATGGGTTAAACCTCTAATTTCAACACTCCCTTCACGATCCTGAACATCACATGAACCTTTAATGAGTGAGCCACCGTCGTCATAGAACCAAATGTGAACAGGTACGGCCATGATAAAAACTCCTTCTATAAATCAATCGTGTATCCATTTTCCTGCTTTTACCGCTTCGGCAAACATTCTTACCGTCAATGGCTTTGATATTTGCTTAACCGGTTCTTTAGTAAACCATTTCCTGAAAAACCAGGTTTGAGTCCAGGGGAAATAATTTCCAGTGTTAACTTCAATAAGATACTTTTTTTCGAATCGCTCAATGGCATATACGATATCATCCAGATCCGTGTAATCCTGTAAAACATCATCTATCCCGAGGGGAATCCGTTTACCCGTAAATGTGCCTTGTTCTGGTAAATTATCCCTGAAGAATTTTAAAACATCAGCTTCACTGTTCATCTTCACCAAATCCGGTCTTTTGGGTGAGCAATCGTATTATATCTTGAAAGCGTTTTGTAACTTATCATTGCAACATCTGCAGCAAGTATGGTTATCCCAAGTGCAGGTATCCATCGGCCAATGAACGCACCTAAGTTTTTGGTATACATTGGTTTTCTGTATTTAAAGCTTGCAAGTGTAATTGTAGGTAGTCGGTGTGGTAGCTGTACATTCAGTAGATCTCGCAGGTACTTAGATGCCACAGATGTGCCTATTGTAGCCGTTTCTGGCTTTGTTCTGGTTTCAAGTATAGGTAAACCAAGAATCATAGTGGCCATCATTACTGCATCCTTTAATCCGCCGAACTGTTCATCGGTGGCATCCAAAAAAATCCAAAAAAATAACTCAGATGCGGAGATGTTACATACACCTTTATAAAAGTATGTTCCATTGAGTTCTTCAACGGTGTCCATAGTATAACCATAGTCTTTGCGTTGTTTGCTGAAATGTCATCCTATAAAAAACAAAGGGCTGAGAGTAGGGCGTTTATCTTTATAAATTCCGAAATATTCTCGTTTCAGGATGATGTAATTTTTTGATGCGCATCACATTTAGAAAATTTTATCTTCTTTTTAGGATTTTATGGAATGTTTTACTCATGATCTTGATAAATCCTTATAAAGGTTGTGACCTTTTTCTCCCGCGCTCCGGATATGATCTTTCCACACCAATAACACACACCTGCAACCATCTGAATCGCAATCGCTGGCGATCGGAACCTAATAAAAACAACTGTTTACCCTACAAAATAAGCGAGTGCCCCATGAATATGGCAACAAACAGCAGTGTGATTGTGAGTGATTCCCCTGCGGCAAGGCGGGCGGGAATGAGCGAAAGCGAGTGGCGAGAGGCGATTAAATTCGACAGCACCGACACGGGCTGGGTCATTATGAGTATCGGGATGGCTATCGGCGCGGGGATTGTTTTTCTCCCGGTTCAGGTGGGATTAATGGGGCTGTGGGTCTTTTTACTTTCGTCGATTATTGGTTATCCGGCCATGTACCTCTTCCAGCGATTATTTATTAATACGCTGGCGGAATCCCCGGAATGTAAAGACTACCCGAGCGTGATTAGCGGTTATTTAGGTAAAAACTGGGGCATCTTATTAGGCGCGCTCTATTTCGTGATGCTGGTGATCTGGATGTTCGTCTATTCCACGGCTATCACCAACGACAGCGCCTCGTATTTGCATACCTTCGGCGTGACCGACGGTTTGCTCTCGGAAAACCCGTTTTACGGCTTATTCCTGATCTGCATTCTGGTCGCTATTTCGTCGCGCGGTGAAAAGCTGCTGTTTAAAGTTTCCAGCCTGATGGTGCTGACCAAATTATTCGTGGTTGCCGCGCTGGGTCTTTCGATGATTGGACTCTGGCATTTAGCCAACGTGGGCATGCTGCCGCCGATGGGGCTGCTGATTAAAAACGCCATCATCACGCTGCCGTTTACCTTAACTTCCATTCTGTTTATTCAGACCTTAAGCCCGATGGTGATTTCGTATCGTTCACGGGAAAAGTCCGTTGAGGTGGCGCGCCATAAAGCGCTGCGGGCGATGAATATTGCCTTTGGCGTGCTGTTTGTGACGGTCTTTTTCTACGCCGTCTCCTTTACGCTAGCGATGGGGCATGACGAGGCGGTCAAAGCCTACGAGCAGAACATTTCGGCTCTGGCGATTGCGGCGCAGTTTATCAGCGGCGACGGCGCGGGCTGGGTCAAAATCGTCAGCGTGATCCTCAATATTTTTGCTGTGATGACCGCGTTTTTCGGCGTCTACCTCGGCTTCCGCGAGGCCACGCAGGGGATCGTCATGAACATCCTGCGCCGCAAAATGCCGGCAGAAAAAATCAATGAAAATGCCGTCCAGCGCGGGATTATGCTGTTCGCTATCCTGCTGGCCTGGAGCGCGATCGTGTTAAACGCGCCGGTGCTGAGCTTCACCTCCATCTGTAGCCCTATCTTTGGCATGGTGGGCTGCCTGATCCCTGCATGGCTGGTCTACAAGGTCCCGGCCCTACATAAGTATAAAGGCGTATCGCTGGTGATAATCGTCATCACCGGACTGCTGCTTTGTGTTTCTCCTTTCCTCGCATTCTCCTGAGGGTAATTAAGGTCGTAACGATGTCTAAGCAAACTCATCCTTTATGGAATCAATTTATTCGCGTAGTGCAGGAAGAAGTTAAGCCTGCGCTGGGGTGCACCGAGCCCGTTTCTCTGGCGCTGGCCTGTGCGATTGCCGCAGAGCAACTGCCTGGCGACGTCACGAAGATTGAGGCGTGGGTATCGCCGAATCTGATGAAGAACGGGCTTGGCGTAACGGTGCCGGGCACCGGCATGGTCGGGTTGCCCATTGCAGCTGCGCTGGGCGCGATGGGGGGCAATGCGCAGGCGGGGCTGGAGGTGCTGAAAGATGTCACCGCCGATGCGCTGGCGCGCGCCAAAGCAATGCTTAACGCTGGTCTGGTGCAGGTGAAATTGCAGGAGCCGTGCGAGGAGATCCTCTACTCGCGTGCCTGCGTTTACGCCGGAGAGGCTTCGGCCATGGTGACCATCGCGGGTGGGCATACCCGCGTGGTGGAGGTGGTTTGTCAGGGCGAAACGCGCTTCAGGCTTGACGATCGGCAGGCCGAGGTAAGTAACGATCCGCTAGCGGTTCTGTCAAATACCACGCTCTCGCAGATCCTTGAGTTTGTGGAGCAGGTGCCATTCGAGGCGATCCGCTTCATTCTCGATGCGGGGCGTCTGAACGATGCGCTCTCCCGTGAAGGTTTAAGCGGCAGCTGGGGTCTGCACATTGGCGCGACGCTCAGTAAACAGCGCTCACGCGGATGGATGGGGCAGGATCTGGGTTCAGACATTGTTATCCGCACCAGCGCGGCCTCGGACGCCCGCATGGGGGGCGCGACGCTGCCAGCGATGAGCAATTCTGGCTCCGGGAATCAGGGGATCGCCGCCACCATGCCGGTTGTGGTAGTCGCTGAGCACGTTCAGGCTGGTGATGAACGGCTGGCGCGGGCGCTGATGCTCTCGCATCTGTCGGCGATCTATATTCATTATCAGCTTCCGCGCCTGTCCGCACTCTGTGCGGCGACAACGGCAGCGATGGGCGCTGCGGCGGGGATGGCGTGGCTGATGGGCGGTTCTTACCAGACCATTTCTATGGCGATCGGCAGTATGATCGGTGACGTCAGCGGGACGATCTGCGATGGGGCGTCTAACAGCTGCGCCATGAAGGTTTCAACCAGCGTCAGCAGCGCCTGGAAAGCCGTGATGATGGCACTGGATGATACTGCCGTGACGGGCAACGAGGGCATTGTGGCGCACGACGTGGAGCAGTCGATCGCCAACCTGTGCGCGCTGGCGTGCCGCGCAATGCAGGCCACGGACCGGCAGATTATTGAGATTATGGCGAGTAAGGTGTAGCGATTGACCTTCACCCCTCACCCTGGCCCTCTCCCCAAAGGGGAGAGGGAATGATCGAGCCCCTCGCCCCTTTGGGGAGAGGGGTTGGGGTGAGGGGGATTTTTAAACCGGCAAATCAATCAGCAGCGCGCGCAGCGGCGTATCCGCCACCAGGGTAATATTCGCTTCATCACGAATAAACGCTCCGTCACCGCAGGTGAGCGCTTCTTTCTCTTCCGTGTGCGTCACCGCGTGCACCGTACCGTGAATGGACTGCAAATAGGCGCGCGGACCGTGCAGCTGGAAGCTCGCCTGTTCACCTTTTTTCAGCTCGATATGGTGCAGCCACACCTGCTGACGTAGCTGTAAACTGCCTTTGCTGCCGTCAGGTGACGCAATCAGCTGCTGTTTATCGCCCTTCAGATCTATTTTCTGCACAAGCGAGTTTTCCCGCTCAGGGCAGGCGTCCAGCCACAGCTGCATACGGGTCAGAGTTTTGTCTTTGCTGAGGTTATGCTCGCTGTAGCTAATGCCCGGCTGCGTGGAAATTAACAACGCTTCGCCAGCCTTTGCCTGGACATGATTGCCCTCGCTGTCGCGGTATTCTGCCTCGCCTTCCAGGATCAGGTTCAGGATATCGACTTTCGGGTACGTACGCGGCTGGAAGGACGCGCCCGGGGCGAGCACTTCCTGATTCAATACGCGCAGTGAAGCGTAACCGAGGAGTTTCGGGTCAAAATAGTGTCCAAAGGAAAAGGTGTAGCGGGCCTGCAGCCAGCCAAAATCGGCTTGTCCGCACTGTTTAGCTGTTCTTGTCGTAATCATAAACTTGACCTCTCTTTACACTAAAACAATGGTAAAGGTATGGACGCTGCATTGTTAGCCAGATATTCTGCCCGGTATGTTCAAATTTCCTGAATGAGAACGAGATGGCTAAAGAGAGAGCATTGACGCTTGAGGCGCTGCGCGTCATGGACGCGATTGACCGGCGGGGCAGTTTTGCCGCGGCGGCAGATGAACTGGGGCGCGTTCCGTCTGCGCTGAGCTACACCATGCAAAAACTGGAGGAAGAGCTGGACGTCGTGCTCTTTGATCGCTCCGGTCATCGAACAAAATTCACCAACGTGGGCCGAATGCTGCTGGAGCGCGGCCGCGTGCTGCTGGAAGCAGCAGACAAGCTCACCACGGACGCCGAAGCGCTGGCGCGCGGCTGGGAAACCCATCTGACGTTAGTCACCGAAGCGCTGGTGCCCACTGAAGCGCTGTTCCCGCTGGTGGACCGCCTGGCGGCGAAGGCCAACACGCAGCTGTCGATCATCACCGAGGTGCTGGCCGGGGCGTGGGAGCGTCTGGAGACGGGCAGGGCGGATATCGTCATTGCGCCAGATATGCACTTCCGCTCATCCTCGGAAATCAACTCCCGCAAGCTTTACAGCGTCATGAACGTCTACGTTGCCGCGCCGGATCACCCGATTCATCAGGAGCCGGAACCGCTTTCTGAGGTCACGCGCGTGAAGTATCGCGGTGTGGCGGTGGCGGATACCGCGCGTGAACGTCCGGTGCTGACGGTTCAGCTGCTGGATAAACAGCCTCGTCTGACGGTCACGTCACTGGAAGACAAAAGGCAGGCGCTGCTGGCCGGTTTGGGCGTGGCGACGATGCCGTATCCGTTTGTGGAGAAAGATATTGCGGAAGGGCGACTGCGGGTTGTGAGCCCGGAGTACACCAGCGAAGTGGACATTATTATGGCGTGGCGCCGCGACAGCATGGGCGAAGCCAAATCGTGGTGTTTGCGAGAAATACCTAAGCTCTTTGCGCATCACAACAAATAAGCGTACAGGCCCGGTAAGCGTAAGCGCCACCGGGCAGGAATTTACGCGCCGATCTTAGGATCCGGACCAAAGCGGTTTTCGCCCGGCGTGCCGCTCTGACAGTTGAAAATCAAAATCACGATCCAGCCGACAAGCGGGATCAACAGCAACAGCAGCCACCATGCCGAACGGTCGGTGTCGTGGAGACGACGAAACAGCACGGCCCATGAAGGCAGCAGAACCAATAAACCATAGATCGTGGTGAGTACGCCTTCACCGCCGGCGCGCTCCCATCCGAGAATTTTATCCACGATGCCCAGCACCATAATCAGGACGAAGTTCACCAGAACAAACATCCAGTACTCTTTGCGGCGGGCGCGGCCACCAAATCCAATGTAGTTGCGCAGTACTTTTAAATACCAGTCCATTTTTTCCTTGCCTCAATAATCGGTCAATCACTTGTTTTTTAAGCGATCGAGATAAGGATAGATGGTGATTGTGAATTAAAAAAGGGCATCTGTTGATGCCCTCCGTATTTATCCAAAACGAACGTCGCGCCCGTGCGGTTCATCCAGGTCCTGCCACGGGCCAACGGAAATAATGCCCGTTGGGTTGATGGTTTTGTGGCTACGGAAGTAGTGGGTGCGAATATGGTCAAAATCGACCGTCTCCGCGATCCCTGGCATCTGGTAGATGTCGCGCAGGAAACCGTGCAGGTTCATGTAATCGCTGATGCGGTGTTTATCACACTTGAAGTGGGTGACGTAAACCGGGTCGAAGCGGATAAGCGTGGTCCAGAGGCGGATATCCGCTTCCGTCAGGCGATCGCCCGTTAAATAGCGGTGCTGGCCGAGGATCTGCTCCAGCCGTTCCAGGGATTCAAAGACTTTCCCGACCGCTTCGTCGTAGGCTTCCTGGCTGGTGGCGAAACCGGCCTTGTAGACGCCGTTGTTAACGTTGTCGTAAATCCAGCCGTTCAGCTCGTCAATTTTATCCCGCAGCTCGACCGGGTAATAATCTCCGGCGCGGGCACCGTGCGCGTCAAACGCGGTGTTAAACATGCGGATGATTTCCGCAGACTCATTGCTGACGATCGTCTGGTTTTTCTTGTCCCAGAGCACCGGCACCGTAACGCGTCCGGTGTAGTGCGGATCGGCGCGCAGGTAGAGCTGGTAAAGGAAATCGTGGTGATACAGGTCATCACCGGTCGCGGCGGGGAAATCGCTGTCGAACGTCCAGCCATTTTCCAGCATCAGTGGGTTGACCACCGAAACCGGAATCAAAGATTCGAGCCCTTTAAGCTTGCGCACAATCAGCGTGCGGTGTGCCCACGGGCAGGCGAGAGAAACGTACAGATGATAACGATCTTTCTCCGCCGCGAAGCCGCCTTCGCCGCTTGGGCCAGGCGCGCCGTCGGCGGTCAGCCAGTTACGGAAGGCCGAAACAGAGCGCTTGAAGCGTCCTCCGGTGGATTTAGTGTCATACCAGACATCCTGCCAGACGCCGTCTACGAGTTGTCCCATTTTTTCTCCTCCGTCAGATAGCAAAAGCGAGGAGATATCTCCTCGCTTTGGATTCAATCAGTATAGCGTGCTTACCACTTCTTATTCAGAAGGCGGTCGATGCTGTATGCGCCTGGACCTGTGATAGCCAGCAGCAGGAAGCCACCCGCGATGGTCAGGTTTTTCATGAACATCAGTGAGTTCACGCCTTCCGCAAAGTTGCTGTGGAACAGGAACGCGGTCAGCAGGGTAAAGCCTGCGGTAAACAGCGCAGTGGTGCGAGTCAGGAAGCCGAACAGAACCGCCAGGCCGCCGCCGAACTCAAGCAGAATAGTCAGTGGCAACAGGAACCCCGGAACGCCCATGGATTCCATATATTGCTGAGTACCCGCATATCCGGTGATTTTGCCCCAGCCTGCCACGATGAACAGAATTGGCATCAGAATACGTGCGACCAGTACACCAACATCTTCTAATTTTTTCATTTTACTCTCCAGGAAACCACATCAGCGGCTGAACATTATTTGTCTGCAATTTCGGGTAGATACCGCGGCTCTGCTGTCGATGGAGAGGATAATAAACGGGGCGGGTGGCAATTGTTAGCAAGGAAAACTGTCAATCTTCTTCAAAGATATTGAGTAAGGCCAGGTGCGCGCTGGTGCCCTCACCCCAACCCTTTCCCACGGGGAGAGGGCGAAAAAAAACGGTAACCAGGGTTACCGTTTTGCGTTTATCACCGCAGCTGCTGTTGTCGCAACGTCGCTTTCACCAGACGCCAGGCGCTCCAGGCACCAAAACCGCGTCGGGCCCAGCGGATGAGCATATTCGGATGACGAACCGTCCAGATAGCCATCACGCTGCTGCCGACCAGCGCCCATGAACGCAGGCTCAGGAAGGTATTCCAGCCACGGTCAAACCGTCGCGTCGCGTCGATCCAGTCACGGCGGCTGGCAGACAGATCCAGCCGTTGCTGCTGGATCTGACTTAACAGGTACGCTTTTCGCTTCTGACGTTCCGCTTTATCGCTCACGGCTTGTCATCCTCCAGCAGGGCGCGATCGTTAGCCAGTTCCTGGCGCGTGTGGCGCAGGAAAGTGGACTTGCGTGCTTTACGCAGTGTCCATATGCCGCCAATCAACGCCGCGACCAGAAGAACGACGGTCGTGGCAATCATCGCGTTGAGTCGATACTGTGGGTCAATGGCCCAGATGATTAACACCATCAGGCTCATCAGACCAAACGCGGCGAAGAGCATGGTCAGTCCGAGCATCAGCAGCATCTGGAAGAGGTTCGCTTTCTCCTCTTCCAGTTCGACCACTGCCAGCCGGACGCGCGTTTCGGCAATCCCGACCAGCGTCGTTAAAATACGCTGGCCGATGCCGAGGACGTTATTAGCAGGCCCTTGTGCGTGACGAGGATCTTCCATATCAACGACGCGTCAGCAGGACACCCAGTACCACACCTACTGCGGCACCAATTCCAACACCCGTCCATGGATTATCACGTACATATTCGTCCGCACGCGCAGCCGCTTCACGGGTCTGTTTCGCCAGCGCATCCCCGGTTTCACCCAGGCGGTAGCGGCTCTCTTTCAGCGCCTGCTCCGCTTTGCTGCGCAGCTTGCTCACTTCTTCTTTCGACTTATCGGCAGAGGAGTTCAGCACCTCTTCAAGGGTATCGGCCAGGGATTTCAGTTCAGCGCGCAGATGTTCAGACGTCGTATCTTTTGACATGATTCTCTCCTGTTGAGATTTCCGTTAACTCAATAATCGCGAGCTTCCAGCGCTTTCAGGTCGTCCTGCGCCTCTTTCAACTTCTTCTCGCGCTTAGCAATTTTTTCCGCATCCCCTTTCTCTTTCGCTTCCTGCAGGTCTTGTCGGCGCTCGGCTATCTCGTCCTTTTGTTCAGCGATTTTCTTCTGGTGATCGGCACGCAGCTTGCTGTCTGAACAGTTCGCTTTCACTTCGCTCAGCGCTTTTTTAAGACCATCAACACGGTGCTGATTGTTATGCTTTTCGGCATAACCGATCTCACGCTGAATATCCTGTTCTTTCTCCTGACAGAGAGAGTTTGCGAAGGTCGCTGTGCTTAAAGATAAAAGGGCCAGAGCCAGGGTAATGCGGAATTTCATTATCGAAACCTTCCATTGTGTTGCGGGGTTAGCCGCTATCCAAAATTATGCGGAGTACATTCGAGGGGTGCTCCGCGTACTTAAGCATAGTAAGTAAACGGGGGATTCACCAAAGTGAGTGAAAAGATTCGGAATCCTGGAAGTTATCCGAACCGATGCGACGTATCGCGAATCAACGACAGCCATGCGGCCGGCGAGTTGTCGTCTTCCTGCTGGGCAATGATATATCCGTGCGGCAGCGTACGGTCAAGAACGGCTTTCGCGGCGGCGCTCTGCGCACGGGAATCAAACTTAATCAGTAAAACATCGTCCTGCGGGGTGATGCTTTTAAAGCGGATGCCGTTTGCATCCAGATGATGCCAGACAGAAAAACCGTCAGGCACACCGCCCCCCTGGTTTACCGGACGAATGGCCAGCGTAGCGTCCTGATGTGAAAGCGTGTTCCAGGCCAGCAGTATAGCGCTGAGCATCACCAGTGCAATAAAGGCGCAGGCAAAGCGGCGCATGGCGAGCGGTGAGATAACCATCGTTAACCTCGCGCTCCGTATTTTTTCTTCCACAGGACAACCAGCGAGCCAATCAGGCCGAAGACCAGCAGAACAACAGGCAGCAGCATCAGGCAGGACATCAGCTGATCTTCATATTTCATGAAGACCGGCGTTTTACCCAGCGCATAGCCCAGCGTCGTCAGGATCAGAACCCATAACAGGCCGCTCATCCAGTTGAAGAACTGGAAGCGTGCGCTGCTCAACCCGGACAGCCCGGCAATGGTGGGCAGCAGGGTGCGTACAAAGGCGATAAAGCGGCCAATCAGCAGCGCGGAAAGCCCATGCTTATGAAACAGGTGGTGTGCCCGCTGGTGATAGTGCGCAGGCAGATGGGAAAGCCAGTTCTGTACTATTCGGGTATTGCCCAGCCATCTTCCCTGGATATAACTCACCCAGCAGCCAAGGCTGGCCGCGACGGTCAGTAATAAGATGGTCTGCGGGAACGCCATTGCGCCTTTGGCACACAGCACGCCGACAAGCACCAGCAAACTGTCACCCGGTAAGAAGGCCGCAGGCAGCAAACCATTCTCAAGGAACAGGATCATAAACAAGACAAAATAGAGCATGCCAATCATGGAAGGGTTGGCCAGCGTTTCAAAATCCTGCGCCCAGAGGGCATGCAGCAGTTGGGTCAAAAGTTCCATTCAGTGTTCCTGGAAATCGGTTAACGTCTCGCCTGTTATCCGGGACAAACAGCACGGCGACATTGTTGTGATTTCATTATGGTCGCTCGCGGACACATTGAGTTGTGGCCAACACTGTTCCCTGTTAATTGGCTGGTTAGCAAGCACTAACTTTCAAAATAACGAAGTGAATCCAATTGTAACAAAGCCCGACGTTCTGCGTCACAGAATTTGCAGGGTGAGGTGATTTTGGCGTAAGCCCTGAAAGTGAGCGAGGGATTTTACAAAGGCTGACACTATATATGTTTTGCTTACCCACTCAGGCGGGAAGGCGCAGCGAAGCGCCTGCCGGCAGAAAGGTCACCTATTTTGCGCCGCTCGGGGCCGTATCGAGGTGAACGACAGGATTATCAGCAAAAAGATAGCGGTCGGCGTTAAATTCGAAGTCGTCGCTGGTTTCATTGAACAGCATCTGCTTGGTGTTTTCCAGGTGCTGCCACATGGCCAGTTTCGCTGCATGGGGATCTTTACGAATCAGCGCCTTAAGGATCTGGTCGTGATCGTCACACCAGTTGTCGACCGTGCGGGAATCGATGTGATCGTGCAGTTTTTTCCAGTAAGGGTTGTGAACGCGCTGAGTCCACATTTTCTCAACGATTGCCGCCAGCGCCGTATTCTGGGTGGCCAGGGCAACCTGAACGTGAAACTGCAGGTCCCACTCGGAATCACGGAAACATTTTTCCTTGCGGGCGTTTTCCTGAATCTCCATCAGCTTCATGATGTCCTGCTTGGTCACCTGCGTGGCGGCAAATTCGGCAATATTGCTTTCGATCAGCTGGCGAGCCTGGAGCAGCTCAAACGGGCCGTAGCTGGCGAATTCCAGACTTTCATCCGCTACCGGAGAGTGCTTAGGCTGATTAGAAATAACGTGAATGCCGGAACCTTTGCGTACCTCGACGTAGCCTTCCACTTCCAGCATGATAATCGCTTCGCGCACTACGGTGCGGCTCACACTTTTTTCATCCGCGATAAAGCGCTCGGCGGGAAGTTTATCACCGACAAGATAGACCCCTTGCTCGATGCGATCTTTCAGCTCAGCAGCAAGTTGTTGATATAAACGACGTGGTTCGGTGATTTCCATATGCGCTCCAGGCAGGGTACGGCAGATGATTTGTTATACCACTTTCACGGAATACTCTCCAGATTTTGCCATTAAAAAAGCCGCCCGCAGGCGGCTTCGGTGAAACGTATTTTCGCTAACTCTGCGTAGCCGGTTTCCCGAGGGACTCTTTCGCCAGCTCCTCTGCAGATTTACTTTTCAGTACCGTCCAGATAACCACCGCACCCATCAGGTCAAAGATTGCCAGCACCGCGAACAGTGGGCTGAAGCCGATGGTATCCGCCAGCGCGCCGACGACCAGCGCGAACATGGTACTTGCGGTCCACGCGGCCATCCCGGTCAGGCCGTTGGCGGTTGCCACTTCGTTACGGCCGAAGACGTCAGAGGAGAGCGTAATCAACGCGCCGGACAGCGACTGGTGCGCAAAACCACCGATGCACAGCAGCGCGATAGCGACGTAGGGGCTGGTGAACAGACCGATCATGCCCGGGCCAATCATCAGCAGTGCACCCATGGTCACCACCATCTTACGGGAAACAATCAGGTTCACCCCAAACCAGCGCTGGAACAGCGGCGGCAGGTAGCCGCCCACGATACAGCCCAGGTCAGCGAACAGCATCGGCATCCAGGCGAACATCGCGATCTCTTTCAGGTTAAAGCCATAGACCTTGAACATGAACAGCGGGATCCAGGCGTTGAAGGTCCCCCAGGCCGGTTCAGCCAGGAAGCGCGGCAGGGCGATACCCCAGAACTGACGGGTGCCCAGGATCTGCCAGACGGACATCTTCTTACCGTTGTTGGTCTGATGTTGCGCTTCCTGACCACCAATAATGTATTCGCGTTCTTCCTCGGAAAGTTTCTTCTGATCGCGCGGGTGTTTATAGAAAACCAGCCACGCCATTGCCCACGCAAAGCTCAGCACGCCAGAAATGATGAACGCCATCTGCCAGCTGTGCATCACGATAGCCCACACCACCAGCGGCGGCGCAATCATCGCGCCGATGGACGAGCCTACGTTGAAGTAGCCGACCGCAATGGAACGCTCTTTTGCCGGGAACCACTCGGAGCTGGCTTTCAGCCCCGCCGGGATCATCGCCGCTTCCGCTGCCCCTACCGCGCCACGGGCCAGCGCCAGACCGCCCCAGCTGCCTGCCAGCGCGGTTGCGCCGCAGAACACCGCCCAGGCGATGGCGAAGAAGGCATATCCGATTTTGGTACCGAGAATATCCAGAACATAGCCAGCGACTGGCTGCATGATGGTGTATGCCGCGGAATAGGCGGCAATGATGTAAGAGTATTGCTGCGTGGAGATATGCAGCTCTTCCATCAACGTCGGCGCCGCGGCTGCCACGGTGTTACGCGTCAGGTAGCCCAGCACGGTGCCCAGCGTCACCAGCGCGATCATATACCAACGTAACCCTTTAATTTTACGCATCTAAAACCTCATCGTTATGTTATTTCCGCGCCAGAGCACGGCAACCTCTCAACCGTTTCCGGGAGCAGTTGTGTAACGGGAGGGGCATAACCGGGAGAATGTCCCGGAACGGCCCGAACCTTGCCATAAGTAAGCGTGCATAAGTTGGTATCCGTACCGTTAAACCCGATGTTTCTCACACCGGTAATGCATTCCGTCGGCTGAATGTTTGCGACGGCGAAAAGATAACTTGTCATACAACTTTAAAAGGTGAGTGACATCACAAATGTATGATCCTTTGTAGGGTCATTATTCGTTGCGGGTGAAGCCAGTATCGACGCGGCCTGTAGAGTGATTTACCCCAATTTGGGTAATTTATTTGTCGACATTTATTGATCTCACTCACGAAAAAAACGTCGGCGGGTGGAAATTGGTGTGATAACTTTGCAGCATATGAACATACGCTTTCTGACGCTCCCGTAATGAGGAAGACGATAATGACGCCGTTTATGACCGAAGATTTTCTCTTAGATACCGAATTTGCTCGCCGCCTGTACCACGACTACGCAAAAGACCAGCCGATTTTCGACTACCACTGCCACTTACCGCCGCAGCAGGTTGCCGAAAATTACCGTTTCAAAAACCTGTATGACATCTGGCTGAAGGGTGACCACTATAAATGGCGCGCGATGCGCACCAACGGCGTGGCCGAGCGCCTGTGTACCGGCGACGCGACCGATCGCGAGAAGTTTGATGCCTGGGCAGCGACCGTTCCGCACACCATCGGTAACCCGCTTTACCACTGGACGCACCTCGAACTGCGCCGTCCGTTTGGCATCACCGGCAAGTTGCTTTCACCCGCCACAGCGGATGAGATCTGGGACCAGTGCAACGCGCTGCTGGCGCAGGATAACTTCTCTGCGCGCGGCATCATGAAGCAGATGAACGTGAAGATGGTGGGCACCACCGACGATCCGATTGACTCTCTGGAACATCATGCCGTTGTCGCCAAAGACACCTCTTTTGACATCAAAGTGCTGCCAAGCTGGCGCCCGGACAAAGCCTTCAACATCGAACAGGCCACCTTCAACGACTACATGGCGAAGCTGGCGGAAGTGTCCGATACCGATATTCGTCGTTTCGCTGACCTGCAAACCGCGCTGACTAAACGCCTGGATCACTTCGCGGCGCACGGCTGTAAAGTTTCCGACCACGCGCTGGACGTGGTGCTGTTTGCGGAATCAAACGAAGCCGAACTGGACAGCATCCTGGCGCGTCGTCTGTCCGGTGAATCGCTTAGCCAGCATGAAGTGGCGCAGTTCAAAACGGCGGTGCTGGTGTTCCTCGGTGCGGAATACGCCCGTCGCGGCTGGGTACAGCAGTACCACATCGGCGCGCTGCGCAATAACAACCAGCGCCAGTTCAAACTGCTGGGCGCGGACGTGGGCTTCGACTCCATCAACGACCGTCCGCTGGCGGAAGAGCTGTCCAGACTGCTGAGCAAACAGAACGAACAGAACCTGCTGCCGAAAACCATTCTGTACTGCCTGAACCCGCGCGATAACGAAGTGCTGGGCACCATGGTCGGCAACTTCCAGGGCGAAGGGATGCCGGGCAAGATGCAGTTCGGCTCCGGCTGGTGGTTCAACGATCAGAAAGACGGCATGGAGCGGCAGATGACGCAACTGGCGCAGCTTGGCCTGCTGAGCCGCTTTGTCGGCATGCTGACCGACAGCCGCAGCTTCCTCTCTTACACGCGCCACGAATACTTCCGCCGCATTCTGTGCCAGATGATTGGCCGCTGGGTGCATGCGGGTGAAGCGCCAGCGGATCTCCAGCTGCTGGGCGACATGGTGAGAAACATCTGCTTTAACAATGCGCGTGACTACTTCGCCATTGAACTGAACTAAGGCCGTCTGAGGTTGATATGCAATACATCAAAATCCATTCGCTGGATAACGTCGCCGTCGCGCTGGCAGATTTAACCGAAGGCACGGAAGTGACCTTTGACAACCAGTTGGTCACGTTACGCCAGGCCATTGGACGTGGACACAAGTTTGCCTTGTTCCCCATTGCAAAGGGGGAGAACGTGGTGAAGTACGGTTTGCCCATCGGACATGCGCTGGCGGATATTGCGCCGGGTGAATATATTCATTCCCACAACGCGCGCACGAATCTGAGCGATCTGGACGAGTACAGCTATCAACCTGATTTACCCGAAGAAAATGTGCAGGCGGCGGATCGTGAAGTGCAGATCTACCGCCGCGCTAATGGTGAGGTGGGGATCCGCAACGAGCTGTGGATCCTGCCGACCGTCGGCTGCGTCAACGGCATTGCGCGTCAAATTCAGACGCGTTTCCTGAAAGAGACCAACAATGCCGAAGGCACCGACGGCGTGCATCTGTTCAGCCACACCTACGGCTGCTCGCAGCTGGGCGATGACCACATCAATACCCGCACCATGCTGCAAAACATGGTGCGCCACCCGAACGCGGGCGCGGTGCTGGTGATCGGCCTCGGCTGCGAAAACAACCAGGTGGATGCCTTCCGCGACACGTTGGGCGAATTCGCTCCTGAGCGCGTGCACTTCATGGTGTGCCAGCATCAGGACGACGAAGTGGAGGCGGGCGTTGAGCTGCTGCACCAGCTTTATGAGGTGATGCGCCACGACAGGCGCGAGCCGGGCAGGCTGAGCGAGCTGAAGTTTGGGCTGGAGTGCGGTGGGTCTGACGGCCTTTCCGGGATCACCGCCAACCCGATGCTGGGCCGCTTCTCGGATTACGTGATCGCCAACGGCGGTACGACGGTGCTGACCGAAGTGCCGGAAATGTTCGGCGCGGAGCGCATTCTGATGAGCCACTGCCGCGACGAAGAGACGTTTGAGAAGACCGTTACCATGGTGAATGACTTCAAACAGTACTTCATCGCCCACAATCAGCCGATTTATGAAAACCCGTCGCCGGGTAATAAGGCGGGTGGGATCACCACGCTGGAGGAGAAATCCCTCGGCTGCACCCAGAAAGCGGGGGCCAGCCAGGTGGTGGACGTTCTGCGCTACGGCGAACGCCTGAAAACCCACGGTCTGAACCTGCTGAGCGCACCGGGTAACGATGCGGTCGCCACCAGCGCGCTGGCGGGGGCGGGCTGTCATATGGTGCTGTTCAGCACCGGTCGCGGTACGCCGTACGGCGGTTTTGTGCCGACGGTCAAAATCGCCACCAACAGTGAGCTGGCGGCGAAGAAAAAGCACTGGATTGATTTCGACGCAGGCCAGCTGATACATGGCAAAGCGATGCCGCAGCTGCTGACGGAGTTCGTGGACACTATCGTGGAGTTTGCTAACGGCAGGCAGACCTGCAATGAGAAGAACGACTTCCGCGAGCTGGCGATCTTTAAGAGTGGTGTGACGCTTTAATCGGTGCGGCCTGATGCCCTCTCCCACGGGGAGAGGGTACAAACACTAAAAACGGCAACCTCAGGGTTGCCGTTTTGCTGTTAACCTCGCAGGGCATTCTTCGCTAAACGCGCGTCTTCCGCCTGACAGGCCGCTGCGGTGAACAGCACGTCGGTAGAGGAGTTCAGCGCGGTTTCACAGGAGTCCTGCAGCACGCCGATGATGAAGCCGACGGCCACAACCTGCATCGCAATCTCGTTCGGGATGCCAAACATATTGCACGCCAGCGGGATCAGCAGCAGCGAACCGCCCGCCACGCCGGATGCGCCGCAGGCACACAGCGACGCCACCACGCTCAACAGCAGCGCCGTTGGCAGATCAACAGGAATACCCAGCGTATGCACCGCCGCCAGGGTCAGCACGGTGATAGTAATAGCGGCGCCCGCCATGTTCACGGTCGCGCCCAGCGGGATCGACACGGAGTAGGTATCGCGGTCCAGGTTCAGCTTCTCTGCCAGCGCCATGTTTACCGGAATGTTCGCCGCAGAGCTGCGGGTGAAGAAGGCATACACGCCGCTCTCGCGCAGGCAGGTCAGCACCAGCGGATACGGGTTGCGGCGGATCTGCCAGAACACTAGCAGCGGGTTGATCACCAGCGCCACCAGCAGCATACAGCCGACCAGAACAACCAGCAGCTGCGCGTAGCCCCACAGCGCGTCGAAACCGGTGGTCGCCAGCGTGGAAGAGACCAGCCCGAAAATACCGACTGGCGCAAAGCGAATCACCAGTTTCACCATAAAGGTGACGGCGTTCGACATATCATTCACCAGGTTTTTCGTGGTTTCGTTGCCGTGACGCAGCGCGAAGCCCAGTCCAATCGCCCAGACCAGGATGCCAATGTAGTTTGCATTCATCAGCGCGGTAATGGGGTTTGAAACCATGCTCATCAGCAGGCCGCGAAGGACTTCGACAATGCCGGACGGCGGCGTGATATCACCGGCGGCGCTGGTCAGGTGCAGCGTGGACGGGAACAGGAAGCTGAACACAACGGCCGTTAAGGCCGCAGAGAAGGTTCCCAGAAGATACAGGAACAGAATAGGGCGAATGTTGGTTTTTTGTCCGTGCTGGTGGTTGGCAATCGACGCCATCACCAGCATCAGCACCAGTACCGGTGCGACGGCCTTCAGCGCGCCAACGAAAAGGGTGCCGAGCAGCCCCGTGGCTTCCGCGGCAGGTTTTGACACCATCGCCAGCAGAATACCCAGTACCAACCCGACCAGAATTTGTTTTACAAGGCTGCCCTGCGCCAGGCGCGCGAACAGACCGCGTGATTGTGTGCTCATACGTTATTCCTGAGTGAAATTGCGTTCCATCCTGGATGTGCTCTAAGTCACATTTATGTCCGGATGTAAGTATTTGTTTGCCTGGTTGAGTATCAGGGAAAGGAGCGAAAGGCGGAAGCGTAAAATGCTGGATTTTACGTGTTGCGTCATGTTTTTTAACTATTGGTTAACGAAAATGCCGGGTGGCGCTGCGCTTACCCGGCCTGTATTGCATTTCCCCCTCTCCCTGTGGGCTGAGGGATCCCCAGTAATTTTTAAGCAGAAGCAATAATGCTGTTTCAGAACGATTTAAGGCTTTCAGCGATGCTATGGTCCGGCTGTAAATCGCTGAGGCGTTTCCGTAAGGCCGGGGCGAGGCGCACGGATGCGCCGAGAGGGCGTGGCCTGCAGGGATGCAGGCTCATGCCCGACCCGATAGCCTGAAGGAATAAGCTGAGGGCACC
>NZ_JAWNCA010000027.1:0-74722 GCF_034106185.1 Enterobacter sp. 296B2
TAGGGAGTTCTCCGCAGGCCGCAACCGTTAAATAACAGAAAAATGACTGACTGCTGCATTCCACAGCAAAACCCCGCCTTATACCTTTTTACACACAGACTTATCCACAATGATACGAAAAAGTGAAAATATGCGAGCGTTGCGCAAACGTTTTCGTTAAAATGCTCGCGCTTAATAAGGATGCCCCGTCAGGTGTGTTAGATGAGTTTTTCACTGGAAAATTCATCTAACGCTCTCTGTAATCGTGAAATCCAGGGGATTTACCATGCAACAACGTCGTCCAGTCCGCCGCGCTCTGCTCAGTGTTTCTGATAAAGCCGGTATCGTCGAATTCGCTCAGGCACTTTCCGCACGCGGTGTGGAGCTGCTTTCCACAGGCGGTACCGCTCGCCTGTTAGCAGATAAAGGTCTGCCGGTAACCGAAGTGTCCGATTACACCGGTTTCCCGGAAATGATGGATGGACGCGTCAAAACCCTGCACCCGAAAGTACACGGCGGTATTCTTGGCCGTCGCGGTCAGGACGACGCCATTATGAAACAGCATGACATCGCCCCAATCGACATGGTGGTCGTTAACCTCTACCCGTTTGCCCAAACCGTTGCCCGCGAAGGCTGTTCTCTTGAAGATGCCGTAGAGAATATTGATATCGGCGGCCCGACCATGGTGCGCTCCGCGGCCAAGAACCATAAAGATGTGGCCATCGTGGTGAAGAGCAGCGATTACGAAACCATTATTAATGAGATGGATGCTAACGAAGGGTCGCTCACACTGGAAACGCGTTTCGACCTCGCCATCAAAGCCTTCGAACACACCGCGGCGTACGACAGCATGATCGCCAACTACTTCGGTAGCCTGGTGCCGGCTTACCACGGTGAAAGCAAAGATCCTTCTGGCCGCTTCCCGCGCACCCTGAACCTGAACTTCATTAAGAAGCAGGATATGCGTTACGGTGAGAACAGCCACCAGCAGGCAGCCTTCTATATAGAAGAAGAGGTAAAAGAAGCCTCTGTTGCGACTGCCAGGCAGGTGCAGGGCAAAGCGCTCTCCTATAACAACATTGCCGACACCGACGCCGCGCTGGAGTGCGTGAAAGAATTCAGCGAGCCGGCCTGCGTTATCGTCAAGCATGCGAACCCATGCGGCGTTGCCGTGAGCAACTCTATTCTGGATGCCTACGATCGCGCGTACAAAACCGACCCAACCTCCGCGTTCGGCGGCATTATCGCCTTCAACCGCGAGCTGGATGCTGAAACCGCACAGGCCATCATCTCCCGCCAGTTCGTTGAAGTGATCATCGCGCCGTCCGCATCCGAAGAAGCGCTGAAAATCACCGCGGCGAAACAGAACGTGCGCGTACTGGTTTGCGGCCAGTGGGCAGAACGCGTGCCGGGCCTGGACTTCAAGCGCGTGAATGGCGGTCTGCTGGTTCAGGACCGCGATCTGGGGATGGTGACAGAAGCCGACCTGCGCGTGGTGACTAAACGTCAGCCGAGCGAACAGGAACTGCGTGACGCGCTGTTCTGCTGGAAGGTCGCCAAGTTCGTCAAATCCAACGCCATTGTCTACGCCAAAGAGAACATGACCATCGGGATAGGCGCCGGCCAGATGAGCCGCGTTTACTCCGCGAAAATTGCGGGCATTAAAGCAGGCGATGAAGGTCTGGAAGTGAAAGGCTCCGCCATGGCTTCTGACGCCTTCTTCCCGTTCCGTGACGGTATCGACGCGGCTGCTGCTGTGGGCATCACCTGCGTGATCCAGCCTGGCGGCTCTATCCGCGACGACGAAGTGATTGCCGCCGCCGACGAACACGGCATCGCGATGATCTTCACCGACATGCGTCACTTCCGCCATTAATTCCCGGAGCAGAAAATGAAAGTATTAGTGATTGGTAACGGCGGGCGCGAGCACGCTCTGGCGTGGAAAGCGGCGCAGTCTCCGCTGGTTGATACCGTCTTCGTGGCACCGGGCAACGCCGGTACCGCGCTGGAACCCGCGCTGCAGAACGTGGCTATCGGCGTGACCGATATCCCGGCGCTGCTGAGCTTTGCCCAGAGCGAGAAAATCGACCTGACGATTGTGGGCCCGGAAGCACCGCTGGTAATTGGCGTGGTGGATGCGTTCCGCGCAGCCGGCCTGAAAATCTTCGGCCCAACGGAGGGTGCAGCCCAGCTTGAAGGCTCTAAAGCCTTCACCAAAGATTTTCTCGCGCGTCATAACATTCCGACGGCGGAGTATCAGAACTTCACCGAAGTGGAGCCAGCCCTGGCCTACTTACGTGAAAAAGGCGCGCCGATTGTCATCAAGGCCGACGGTCTGGCCGCCGGGAAAGGCGTTATCGTCGCGATGACCCTCGAGGAAGCCGAAGCCGCTGTTCACGATATGCTGGCCGGCAACGCCTTTGGCGACGCGGGCCACCGCATCGTGATCGAAGAGTTCCTCGACGGTGAAGAGGCGAGTTTTATCGTGATGGTCGACGGCGAGCACGTTCTGCCGATGGCCACCAGCCAGGATCACAAGCGCGTGGGCAACGGCGATACCGGCCCGAATACCGGCGGGATGGGCGCCTACTCCCCTGCTCCGGTAGTGACTGACGAAGTGCACCAGCGCACCATGGACCGCATCATCTGGCCTACCGTGAAAGGGATGGCGGCGGAAGGCAATACCTACACTGGTTTCCTTTACGCTGGTCTGATGATCGACAAGCAGGGCAACCCGAAGGTGATTGAATTCAACTGCCGCTTCGGCGATCCGGAAACACAGCCCATCATGCTGCGCATGAAATCCGATCTGGTGGAACTGTGTCTGGCAGCCTGCGAAGGCAAGCTCGACGAGAAAACCTCAGAGTGGGACGAGCGCGCGTCTCTGGGCGTGGTGATTGCTGCGGGTGGGTATCCGGGTAGCTACAGCACCGGCGATGAAATCCACGGCCTGCCGCTGGAAGAAATTGACGGTGCGAAGGTGTTCCACGCCGGGACGAAGCTGGCTGACGACGATCGCGTCCTCACCAACGGTGGCCGCGTGCTGTGCGCCACCGCGCTGGGCCATACCGTGGCAGAAGCGCAGAAGCGCGCTTATGCGCTGATGGCGGATATTCACTGGGACGGCAGCTTCAGCCGCCAGGATATCGGTTATCGCGCGATTGCGCGTGAGCAGGGCGAGTAATTTCACACCCTCACCCTAACCCTCTCCCTCAAGGGAGAGGGAACTTAAATCAAAAACTTTTCTCTGTCGGCTGCCAGGTGCAGAAGTCTTCGTTCGCCACCAGCAGCAGCTGAGAGCCTTCCGGCGCTTCCAGCCACGCCACACTCACCTCCATTGATGAATGACGCTGACGGCGTTGAATATGTTCGGTCGCCCAGGATTCGAGCTCAGGCTTCACCGTCTGCCCTTCGCAGGTGGTCACCGTCCCATCGGTATGCCAGCGCCCCTGGCGCAGCACAACGCGTCCCAGACGCAGCGCGTCGCTTGTCTGGCGGATTTGTTCGGCACGGTAACGGTAGAGGGCGATTTGATCGCTGGAAAGCTGCTGTTTTTGACCGCCGACTTCACGCTGCATAAAGCTCAGCTCGCCATGGTCATCAAAACGCACTTTCACGTGTTCGGGGGTTTTGCTGTAGACGTTCAGTTCAATCAGCGACAGGTCATCTCCCTGCCAGCGATATTCCGCAGTCGACGTATTGCCGCTATGCCACGGGCTGAAGGCAGAAAGCAGATGCACTTCGCCACCGGAATCTTTGCGCCAGATCCTGACCGCCCCCTGGTTGTCCGCGTAACCGCTGGCGGTAAACGGAGGGAGGGAGGAATCGTGGCTACAGGCTGACAGCAACAGCACGCCTGCCAGCGCGAGCGTTCCACGCCAGAAAGACAAAAGGGGCGTTGCCGCCCCTTCGCTAAAACTGTTCACTGCCACGCGTCTTACTTAACAGCGTCTTTCAGTGCTTTACCAGAAACAAATGCCGGCACGTTAGCTGCGGCGATTTTGATTTCTTTACCGGTCTGCGGGTTGCGGCCAGTACGCTCAGCGCGGTGGTTCACTTTGAAGGTACCGAAACCAACCAGTTGTACAGCATCGCCTTCTTTCAGAGACTCAGTAATAGCAGCCAGGGTAGATTCCAGAGCAGCTTTAGCCTGCACTTTAGACAGATCAGCCTTGTCCGCAATTACATCAATCAGTTGAGTCTTGTTCATAAGTTATCCTTTCAATGTGTTTATCGCTTGCTAAGCATCGAGTGCGACGAAAATGCCAAAAAAGCACTCTCCTGCATACACGCACCGATAGCCACTTTTTTTCGCCCCCCAAATGTAGACCAGACGGGGGGCAGAAGGGAAGAGTCGAGGAGCGACAAAACAGGCGTTAAATCACGTTTTGTTGTCTCATTGGTTAAAAATTATGCCAATATTGCTCTCGCCGGCCTCACGTAAGTCCGCTCGCAGACCTTTGATCAGCTCAATATCGCGTTCTTCACACTCTGCCAGCAGGCGGAAAATTTCCCACTGGATATCCCATTCTTGCTCTACGGCCGGATTGGCACGCAGCTCTTCGTCGGTCATTTCACGACCTGCCTGGGTCATCTCCAGCATGGCGACGGTGGTAATCGAGGCCTTACTGACTTCGATAGCGTGCTCCAGCGTTTCACCGCTCAGACGAGAGTGGAGCAGCTCGCTTAACGCGACGCAGGCATCAATCGCCGGATAAACTCCGTACAGGTCAAAATCATCCGCAACCGGGATCGCCTCTTCCAGCTTTTCCAGCTGAGAGTCGAAGTTCACCTTCGCGTCTTTCACCGTCAGCGTCTCCCAGATTAAATCCAGGATGCGGCGATAAATCTGGCCTTCGCCAAACTCCGTTTGCTTACAGAACGCGGCGTAGTTGGGATACATGCGCTCGCACAGGCAAGCCATAAACGTCACGTGCTGCCAACTTTCCAGCTTCTCAAGGCGCAGATGAATCGGGTTTTGTAGCATGATGAGGTCTCGAATCGAAAATTAGCCGCAGTTTACCTGAATCACGGCTGAATTTCCTGCCAACGAACAAAAGCCGGACGCGAGGAGGCAACGGCGTCCGCCCAGCGCGTCGGCTCAGGTAAACGGTAGCCCTTCATGCAGCGCTGAACCCACGCCAGGGCGCTGTCCATACTGACCCGGTGCCCGGTGGCGATGAACAGCGGGTTACAGCGCGCCTTGCTGCGCCAGACCCACGCCAGCTGCTCGCCTTTATGGATGAGCGGCGCCAGCGCGCCAGGCTCTGGGGAGAGCGGCTCAAACGCCCCACACAGGCGCTTCTTGGCGACGCCGATGGTCGGCACATCCACCAGCAGCCCAAAGTGGCTGGCAACGCCTAAGCGGCGCGGGTGGGAAATACCGTGTCCATCGACAAACAGCAGGTCAGGTTTTTGCGAGAGCTGTTCCCACGCTGCCAGCAGCGCGGGATATTCGCGAAAGGAGAGGAAACCCGGAATGTACGGCATGGTGGTCGCGATACGCGCCACCTTGTACTCCACCAGCTCAAGCGAAGGGTATTTCAGTACGACCATCGCCGCTCGCGTCACTTCCCCACCCTGCTCGAACCCGACGTCCGCTCCACCAATGTACTGCGGAGGATCCTTATCCAGACGATCCTCACGGATCACTGATGAAGCCAGTTCGATTTGCTGAGCGCGTAGCGACGCGAGATCCATAACCTCTCCTTACTTGTGATACTGGGCTGAAAGCCTATGCACCGCCTCCACAAATACGCCTGCGTGTTCTGGCGGCACATCCTGATGGATGCCGTGGCCGAGGTTAAACACGTGGCCTTCACCCTGGCCGAAACCAGACAGTATAGTCGACACTTCTTCTTCAATGCGGGCTGGCGGCGCATAGAGCATGGACGGATCCATATTGCCCTGCAGCGCCACTTTGTCGCCCACGCGACGGCGCGCTTCGGCGATATCGGTGGTCCAGTCGAGGCCCAGCGCGTCGCAGCCGGTTGCCGCCATCGCTTCCAGCCACTGGCCGCCACCTTTGGTGAACAGCGTCACCGGCACGCGGCGGCCTTCGTTTTCACGCAGCAGGCCGTCGACGATTTTGTGCATGTAGTACAGGGAGAACTGCTGATAATCGCGCCCGGTCAGCACGCCGCCCCAGGTATCGAAAATCATCACCGACTGCGCGCCCGCTTTAATCTGCGCGTTCAGATAGAGGGTGACGCTCTTCGCCAGCTTGTCGAGCAGCGCATGCAGGGCCAGCGGCTCGGCGTACATCATCTTTTTAATCATGGTGAAGGCTTTGCTGCTGCCCCCTTCAACCATATAGGTCGCCAGCGTCCACGGGCTGCCGGAGAAGCCAATCAGCGGCACTTCACCTTTCAGCTCACGGCGAATGGTACGTACGGCGTTCATCACGTAGCCCAGCTCGTCTTCCGGATCGGGGATCGGCAGCTTATCCACGTCGGCTTTGCTTTTGATTGGGGAGGTGAAGCGCGGGCCTTCGCCGGTTTCAAAATAGAGCCCAAGGCCCATGGCGTCCGGAATGGTGAGAATGTCCGAAAAGAGAATGGCGGCATCCAGCGGGAAGCGGCGCAGCGGCTGGAGCGTTACTTCACAGGCCAGCTCGGCGTTTTTGCACAGCGACATAAAATCACCCGCCTGCGCGCGCGTGGCTTTGTACTCTGGCAGATAGCGTCCCGCCTGGCGCATCATCCACACCGGGGTGACATCAACGGGCTGGCGCAGCAGCGCACGCAGATAACGATCGTTCTTCAGTTCGGTCATTTTTGCAGTTCCTTAAGCGTCATGGCCTCAGTGTAACACTACTCATACTCGGCCCGACACATCGCCACAGTATCTTCTATCAGCCGACGCGCCACCGTACCCGGTGGGGGTAAAAGAGGCAGATCGTCATAACGATACCAGTTTGCCTCCAGCAGCTCTTTCTGGTCGATAACGATCTCGCCGCTATCATATTCAGCCATAAACGCCGTCATCAGCGACATCGGGAACGGCCACGGCTGCGAGGTGACGTAGCGCAGGTTTTTCACCTTGATTCCGCTCTCTTCCATCACCTCGCGCGCTACCGCCTGCTCCAGCGTTTCGCCCACCTCGACGAACCCGGCGAGGACGGTATGAATGCCGTTGCGATGGCGGGTATGCTGCGCCAGCAGGATGGAATCGTCGCGCCGGATGGCGACGATGATGCACGGTGCGATCTGCGGATAATAACGTTCACGGCAGTGGCCGCAGAGCAGCGCCCACTCGGTTTTGCTTGGGTGCATGGTATGCCCGCAATAGCCGCAGTATTTGTGCGAGCGATAAAACTCCGCCAGCTGCACGCCCCGCCCCGCGAGCTGGAACAGTCCCGCATCCAGATCAAGCACCTGGCGAACGGATCCCATATCCTGACGACGCGCTTGTTGGATCAACCATACGGGCTCACCCTGCCACTCGCCGATCCTGAGCGCAGGCAGGCCCACGAGATCGAACGTTTCTGCCGCACCGTAGGGTATTTCTCCACCGGGCAGCCACAACTTCTGTTCGTGACTGACGATCCACCAACCCAGATCTGATTTTTCAATAATACGATCCATATCTATTGCACTACCTTCGCTTCACTGACATGTTGTTAGCATTGTGGTTACATTTTGGATAAGTAGATCCCATTCTAAACTTTGCGGAGTCGACCATGTTAAACCAGCTAGAAAGCCTGACGGAGCGCGTTGGAGGAAGTAACACACTGGTGGATCGCTGGCTACATGTACGCAAGCATCTCCTCGTGGCGTATTACAATCTGGTCGGTCTTAAGCCTGGCAAAGAATCCTTTATGCGGCTGAACGAAAAAGCGCTGGATGATTTTTGTCAGAGCCTGGTCGACTACCTTTCCGACGGCCATTTCAACATTTATGAACGTATTATCCGCGAAATGGAAGGCACAAATCCCTGTTTAGCGGCCAGCAAACTTTGTCCACTACTGGAAGCCAATACCCAGCAGATTATGGATTACTACGATTCCACGCTCGAGAATGCCATCGATCACGATAATTATCTTGAGTTCCAGCAGGCGCTTTCCGACCTTGGCGAAGCGCTGGAAGAGCGATTCACGCTGGAAGATAAGCTGATCGCCCTCGCCCTGGATAACGGCCTGGACGTCAGCCACGAAGATAACGTCGTGCGCCCGGCTTGAGTTCTTAATCGTTAACGAGTAATTTACAACCATTCGCCCCTCTACGGAGGGGGATTTTTCTTGTCGGAGTGCCCAGCGCCTGAACGCGCGGGCTGAGACCGTTAATTCGGGATCCGCGGAACCTGATCAGGCTAATACCTGCGAAGGGAACAAGAGTTACACTGCTGTTGAATCGCCCCTGGGCGATCTTCTCTTGCTTCATCCGTCGTCTGACAAGCCATGTCCTTCACTTTTGGAATGAGCTATGTCTATCGCTAAATTGACCCGTCGCGAACAGCGCGAACACGCCCAACGCTTCATCGATACCCTGGAAGGGACCGCCTTCCCAAACTCGAAACGTATCTACATCACCGGCTCGCAGGCCGATATCCGCGTGCCGATGCGTGAAATCCAGCTTAGCCCGACGCTTATTGGCGGCAGCAAAGAGAACCCGCAGTACGAAGACAACGAAGCCGTGCCGGTGTATGACACCTCAGGCCCGTACGGCGATCCTGATGTTGCCATCAACGTCCAACAGGGCCTGGCAAAGCTACGCCAGCCGTGGATTGACGCGCGTAACGACTGCGAAGAGCTGAGCGTGCGCAGCTCTGCGTATACCAAAGAACGTCTGGCCGACGACGGTCTGGACGAGCTGCGCTTTACCGGCCTGCTGACGCCAAAACGCGCCAGAGCGGGCAAATGCGTGACCCAGTTGCACTACGCGCGCCAAGGGATCGTCACGCCGGAGATGGAGTTCATCGCCATCCGTGAAAACATGGGTCGCGAGCGCATCCGCAGCGAAGTGCTACGCCACCAGCATCCGGGCGAAGGCTTTGGCGCTCGCCTGCCGGAAAACATCACCCCGGAGTTTGTGCGTGACGAAGTGGCCGCCGGCCGCGCCATTATCCCCGCCAACATTAACCATCCGGAATCCGAGCCGATGATTATTGGCCGCAATTTCCTGGTGAAGGTCAATGCCAACATCGGCAACTCGGCGGTGACGTCATCCATCGAAGAAGAGGTGGAAAAGCTGGTCTGGTCAACGCGCTGGGGCGCGGATACGGTAATGGATCTTTCTACTGGCCGCTACATCCACGAAACCCGCGAATGGATCCTGCGTAACAGCCCGGTGCCGATCGGTACCGTCCCGATTTATCAGGCGCTGGAGAAGGTCAACGGCATCGCCGAAAACCTCACCTGGGAAGCGTTCCGCGACACGCTGCTGGAGCAGGCGGAACAGGGTGTGGACTACTTCACCATTCACGCAGGCGTGCTGCTGCGCTATGTGCCGATGACGGCGAAGCGTCTGACCGGCATCGTCTCGCGCGGCGGTTCCATTATGGCGAAGTGGTGCCTGTCCCATCATCAGGAAAACTTCCTCTACGAGCACTTCCGCGAGATCTGCGAAATCTGCGCCGCCTATGACGTCTCGCTGTCGCTGGGCGACGGCCTGCGTCCGGGCTCAATTCGCGACGCCAACGACGAAGCGCAGTTTGCCGAGCTGCACACGCTGGGCGAACTGACCAAAATCGCCTGGGAGTATGACGTGCAGGTAATGATTGAAGGCCCGGGCCACGTGCCGATGCAGATGATCCGCCGCAACATGACCGAGGAGCTGGAACACTGCCACGAAGCGCCGTTCTACACCCTGGGGCCATTGACGACCGATATTGCGCCGGGCTATGACCACTTCACGTCAGGCATTGGGGCGGCAATGATCGGCTGGTTCGGCTGCGCCATGCTCTGCTACGTGACGCCGAAAGAGCACCTCGGCCTGCCTAACAAAGAGGACGTGAAGCAGGGGCTGATTACCTACAAGATTGCCGCCCACGCGGCGGATCTGGCGAAAGGCCACCCGGGTGCGCAAATCCGCGACAACGCCATGTCCAAAGCGCGCTTTGAATTCCGCTGGGAAGACCAGTTTAACCTGGCGCTCGATCCCTTCACCGCCCGCGCCTACCACGATGAAACCCTGCCGCAGGAATCGGGTAAGGTGGCGCACTTCTGCTCCATGTGCGGGCCGAAGTTCTGCTCGATGAAAATTAGCCAGGAGGTGCGCGACTACGCCGCCGCGCAGACCATTGAAGTCGGCATGGCGGACATGTCAGAAAACTTCCGCACGAAAGGCGGCGAAATCTACCTCAAAAAAGAGGAGGCGTAATGTACCAGCCTGATTTCCCCTCCGTGCCCTTCCGTTTAGGGCTCTATCCGGTGGTGGACAGCGTGGAGTGGATCGAACGCCTGCTTGAGGCCGGCGTTCGCACCCTCCAGCTGCGCATCAAGGATAAGCGCGATGAAGAGGTAGAGGCCGATGTGGTCGCCGCCATCGCGCTGGGACGCCGTTACGACGCGCGTCTGTTTATCAACGATTACTGGCGACTGGCGATTAAGCACCAGGCGTATGGTGTCCATTTGGGTCAGGAGGACCTGGAAACCACCGATTTGAACGCCATCCGCCAGGCTGGCCTGCGCCTTGGCGTTTCAACACACGATGACATGGAGATCGACGTGGCGCTGACGGCCCGCCCCTCTTACATCGCGCTGGGTCACGTCTTCCCGACGCAAACCAAGCAGATGCCCTCGGCGCCGCAGGGGCTGACGCAGCTGGCGAGTCACGTTAAGCGCCTTGCCGATTACCCGACCGTCGCCATTGGCGGAATCAGCCTTGAACGCGCCCCGGCAGTGCTGGAGACCGGCGTCGGCAGTATCGCCGTCGTCAGCGCCATCACCCAGGCCGCAGACTGGCGGTCCGCCACCGAACAGCTTTTACAGCTGGCAGGAGCTGGCAATGAATGACCGCGATTTTATGCGCTACAGCCGTCAGATCCTGCTGGAAGATATCGCCATCGACGGGCAGCAAAAGCTGCTCGCCAGCCGGGTGCTGATTGTTGGCCTGGGAGGATTAGGCGCGCCCGCCGCGCTCTATCTGGCCGGTGCGGGCGTGGGCACGCTGGTGCTGGCCGATGACGACGAAGTGCACCTCAGCAACCTGCAGCGGCAAATCCTCTTCACGACAGACGATGTCAACCAGCCTAAAGCGCAAGTTACGCGCCAGAGGCTGAATCAGCTCAACCCCGATATCGAACTGATTGCACTTCAGACGCGGCTGAGCGGTGAACATTTGCAGCGTGAAGTCGCCCTTGCCGACGCGGTGCTGGACTGCACCGATAATATGGCGACGCGTCAGGCCATCAACGCCGCCTGCGTGGCAGAGAATACGCCGCTGATCACCGCCAGCGCGGTGGGGTTCGGCGGGCAGATGATGGTCCTGACGCCGCCGTGGGCGCAGGGCTGCTACCGTTGCCTGTGGCCGGACGATGCCGAGCCAGCGCGCAACTGCCGCACGGCGGGTGTGCTTGGTCCGGTGGTGGGCGTGATGGGCACGCTGCAGGCGCTGGAGGCCATCAAGCTGCTCAGCGGCATGGAGACGGAGCGCAACACGCTGCGCCTGTTCGACGCCCGCTCCAGCGGCTGGCGCCATCTGGCGCTACACCGCGCCAGCCGCTGCCCGGTATGCGGAGGCCGCGATGCGCATTCTGTTTAACGATGAGCCGATGAGCTGCGACGACGGGCTTACCGTTGCCGTACTGCTCGATAAATTACGCCAGCTTAAGCCGGGAACGGCGCTGGCGCTCAATCAACAGATCCTGCCGCGCGAGCAGTGGGAACATCAGCAGGTCAATGAAGGCGACCAGATCCTGCTGTTTCAGGTTATCGCAGGGGGCTGACATGTTACGTATTGCCGATAAAGTCTTTGATTCGCATCTGTTTACCGGAACCGGAAAATTCGCCTCGCCACAGCTGATGGTGGATGCCATTCGCGAAAGCGGCAGCCAGCTGGTGACGCTGGCGCTTAAGCGCGTGGATCTGCGTCATCACAGCGATGCCATTCTTGCACCGTTGCTTGAAGCCGGCGTCACGCTGCTGCCTAACACCTCCGGCGCCAAAACGGCCGAAGAGGCGATTTTCGCCGCACAGCTGGCGCGGGAAGCGCTCGGCACCCGCTGGCTGAAGCTGGAAATTCACCCGGATGCCCGCTGGCTGCTGCCCGACCCGATCGAGACGCTGAAAGCGGCAGAAAAGCTGGTGCAGCAGGGGTTTACCGTTCTGCCTTACTGCGGCGCGGATCCCGTGTTGTGTAAGCGTCTGGAAGAGGTCGGCTGCGCCGCCGTCATGCCCCTGGGCGCCCCCATTGGCTCCAATCAGGGGCTGGAAACCCGCGCAATGCTGGAGATCATCATCGAGCAGGCGACCGTGCCGGTGGTGGTGGATGCGGGCATCGGCGTTCCCAGCCACGCCGCGCAGGCGCTGGAGATGGGTGCCGACGCGGTGCTGGTGAATACCGCGATTGCGGTAGCTGACGATCCGGTGATGATGGCGCGCGCGTTCCGTCTTGCCGTGGAGGCTGGCGTGCTGGCCAGAGAATCAGGTCCCGGCTCACGCAGTTTCCAGGCACAGGCTACCAGCCCGCTGACCGGTTTTCTGGAGGCGATCTCATGAGCACGTTTACCGAGCGCTGGCGCGAGCTTAACTGGGACGACATTGCCCTGCGCATCAACAGCAAAACGGCGGCTGACGTGGAACGCGCGCTGAATGCCCGTCATTTGACCCGTGAGGATCTGATGGCCCTGCTCTCTCCGGCAGCCAGCGCCTACCTTGAACCGATGGCACAGCGCGCTCAGCGCCTCACCCGGCAACGGTTTGGCAACACGGTAAGCTTCTACGTCCCGCTCTATCTCTCGAACCTGTGCGCCAACGACTGTACCTACTGTGGTTTCTCCATGAGCAACCGCATCAAGCGGAAAACGCTCGATGAAGAGGAGATCGCACGCGAGTGTGCCGCCATTCGTGAAATGGGGTTTGAGCATCTTCTGCTGGTTACGGGCGAGCATCAGGGGAAAGTGGGAATGGACTACTTCCGTCAGCATCTTCCGGCGATACGTCGGGAGTTTGCGTCGTTGCAGATGGAGGTTCAGCCCCTGTCGCAGGACGAGTATGCAGAGTTAAAAACGCTCGGGCTGGATGGGGTCATGGTCTATCAGGAAACTTACCACGAGACGACGTACGCCCGGCATCACCTGAAGGGGAAGAAGCAGGATTTCTTCTTCCGGCTGGAAACGCCGGACAGGCTGGGCCGTGCCGGGATCGACAAAATCGGGCTGGGTGCGCTAATTGGGCTTTCAGACAGCTGGCGGGTTGATTGCTACATGGTGGCAGAACATCTGCTGTGGCTGCAGCAACACTACTGGCAAACCCGATACTCCATCTCCTTCCCGCGCCTGCGCCCCTGCGCAGGAGGCATTGAACCGGCTTCGCTGATGGATGAACGCCAGCTGGTGCAGACCATCTGCGCGTTTCGCCTGCTCGCCCCGGAAGTAGAATTATCGCTCTCAACACGTGAGTCCCCGGCGTTTCGCGATCGCGTCATTCCCCTTGCGATTAACAACGTCAGCGCGTTTTCCAAAACGCAGCCGGGCGGTTATGCAGACGACCATCCGGAGCTGGAGCAGTTTGCACCGCATGACGGACGGCGTCCAGAAGCCGTTGCCGCCGCCCTGACGACACAGGGTCTGCAGCCTGTCTGGAAAGACTGGGACAGCTGGCTGGGAAGAGCCTCGCAATGACGATGAAACGCACTGCAACACGGTAAAAAATTGTCGAGGCGCTACGGAAAGGCAAAACCGGATGATTGTCAGCGATCGTCCGGTTTTTTATTGTCATCAGGTCAGCAACGGACGCTGACCAGGGCGAAAAGCTTCTTCCTCGTTTCGCCCTGCCTCAGACTCCGTGTATAAGATGGGCGACATGGCATGAATAAGGTATTTCTTAGTGATTCTTAAGATAAATCATCTCGTCTGAAATTGGGTTCCGTATAATTCACCGCTAACCGCAGGACAGCGACTATGCTGAGAGGATATCGGCAGACGAAAAGTATTCACCATCAGGATCGATGTACAACTCATGGCACTTCACAGCAAAAAGCTCTCTTTTACCCGGCCAATCATGCTTAGCTTCGCGGGGATCCTGTGCAGTTTTGCGCTGATCGCAGTCGTGGTCACGCTTTCGCAACAAAAGGATTTTCTTGAGGACTATCATAAGATTAATGGGAATTTCACCCATAACCTTGCGGTGAACTACACCGAGTCTATCCTGCGTGAAAATGACTATATTCTGGGACGCTCCGCCATCTACTTTGCGCGCGACGACAAGCTAAACGAGACCCTCAACCTTAACCCGACGCAAGGTCTGCAGATGATGATGCATTTGCAGAATCTGATGCCGACCGTATCATCCATCTCGCTGGCAGACACGCAGGGACATTATCTGCGCGCGCCGGAAGTGCTCCCCACGGAAAAGAGCAAAACTTTCGATCCCCGGACGCGGCCGTGGTTTGTCGCCCAGGCTGAAGCCAGTATCTTTAGCCACTATACCCGCCCCTATATGGATTACTTCACCGGCCACCCGACGGTAACCGTCTATAAGCCGTTAATTTCACCAGAAGGCCGCCTTAAGGGCACGCTCGCGTTTCATCTTGATTTGACGTCAATGGGCTACACCCTGCGCCAGATGGTCGCCCCTGTTCAGGGGGAATTCTTCGTCGTCGAACGTGATGGCGCCGTTGTGCTGCACCCTGATACTGGCGCGCTCTTCAAACAGTATGTGAGCGAAGCGCTGATGGACAAAATGACCAGCGGCGAAGGCCATCTCTACGACAAGAAAACCAACGCCTGGTATTACTACTACTCTTTCACAAATCCGGACTGGTTTGTTATCTACCGGGTCTCTGGCGCAACGCTTACCGATATTACCCGCCACGAAACGACGATCGTAGGCTGGGGTTTCGCGCTGGCGGCCATCATTATCATTCTCTTCGGCCTCTATCTGCGCCATGCCTCACGTACCGTGCTGATGACCATTATCAACGCGATCAAAACGGGCGATGTCAGCCAGGCACCGCGTCTGGAAGCGATGCTGAGCCACACCATCCAGTCCAATAAAGAGCGTGAGATGGCATATGTCCGCCAGGCCACTCACGATGCGCTGACGGGCTGCAAAAACCGCCGTGCGTTCGATAGCGATGTAGAGGAATTATTAAGCGCCCACCAGCCTTTCGCGATGGCGCTGGTTGATATTGATAACTTCAAGTCAATTAACGACACGTGGGGACATCTGAGCGGTGATATCGTCCTGCGTAACGTGGCGCGTGAGGGGATCCAGATAATGCAGCCCCATAACGTCTCGGTCTACCGCTACGGTGGCGAAGAGTTCGCGGTGATCTTCCAGGCCGAGCAGATCGCTGCCGCATTCTCATTGCTTGATGCATGGCGCACCGCCGTTGAAAGGCGCGCCTGGCGGGAAGAAAACCTGCACGTCACGTTCAGTGCGGGTCTCGGTGAATGGCACTTCGAACCGCTGGAACAATTTGTCGAAAGCGTTGATAGCGCCCTCTACAGCGCGAAACGGCAGGGTAAAAACCGCATTATCCGAACAGCCATCAGCTAATCCCCCACCTCACAGCCCGCCCGTTCCCCACGGGTGAGGTTGACGGTCATACAAATTGTAACCGGTTTCAGAAATTCGCCGGTTTCTTTGTGATGCCTGACACACAATCGTGGTAAAGCGGTTGTTGAAGCCCTCTGTGCGAGATAATTATCAATAAACACATGTAGATCGAGGCTGATTATGAAGAACATCGTTTTATGCTGTGCAGCGGGAATGTCAACCAGCATGCTGGTTCAACGTATGAAAGACGCCGCGCAGAAAAAAGGGGTTGAAGTCACCATTAAAGCCGTTCCGGTTGCGGAGTTTAAAGACAACATCGCGACGGCCGACATCGTATTGCTGGGGCCACAGGTTAAATACGAGCAGGCTAAACTGCAGGCGCAGGCCGACCCGCTGGGCAAAAAGGTCGCGGTGATCGACATGATGGATTACGGCATGATGAAAGGCGATGCCGTACTGGAAAAAGCACTCAAGCTGCTGGAGTCATAATGGACGACTTAGAAACCACGATCATGGAACTGCTGGTCAATGCAGGTGCGGCACGCAGCGCGGCCCTGATGGCCCTGCAGATGGCGCGTAAAGGTGAGTTTGACGAAGCTGAGAAAGCGATGGAAGAGTCGCGCGAATATGTGAAGCACGCGCATATGATCCAAACGCAGCTTATCGGCCTTGACGAAGGGACCGGGAAACTGCCGGTTAACCTGATCACCGTTCATTCTCAGGACCACCTGATGAACGCGATGGTTATTCAGGATCTGGCGGGCGATATGATTGAGCTTTATCGACGCATCCCGCTAGTGAATTGAAGACATGCAGATATAAAAAAAACCCGCCGAGGCGGGTTTTTTATTTACGGCATCAACGATTACTCGTTGTCGGAACCGCCCAGACCTGCGTTCAGCAGTTCTGCAAGGCTCGCGGAGGCATCTTCAGCAGTAACCTGCGGTGCAGCTGGCAGTTCGCCCGCTGCGCGACGACGCATACGATCCTGGTGGTACGCATAACCGGTACCGGCCGGGATCAGACGACCCACGATGACGTTCTCTTTCAGACCGCGCAGTTCATCACGTTTACCTGCAACAGCGGCTTCGGTCAGGACACGAGTCGTCTCCTGGAACGATGCTGCAGAGATGAAGGACTCGGTTGCCAGAGACGCTTTGGTGATACCCAGCAGATCGCGTGCGAAGGTCGCACCGATTTTGCCATTCGCTTCGAGATCGCGGTTAGCGATCTTAACGCGTGAGTATTCAACCTGCTCGCCTTCCAGGAAGTCGGAGCTGCCCGCGTTTTCGATGGTTGCTTTACGCAGCATCTGACGAACGATAACTTCGATGTGCTTATCGTTAATCTTAACGCCCTGCAGGCGGTATACGTCCTGTACTTCGTTAACAATGTAACGAGTAACAGCATGCACACCACGAAGACGCAGGATGTCGTGCGGCGCTTCTGGACCGTCGGAAACCACGTCACCACGTTCTACACGTTCGCCTTCGAACACGTTGAGCTGACGCCACTTAGGAATCATCTCTTCGTACGGCTCGCTGCCATCTACTGGCGTGATAACCAGACGGCGCTTGCCTTTGGTCTCTTTACCGAAGGAGATGATGCCGCTGATTTCAGCCAGGATTGCAGGCTCTTTCGGACGACGTGCTTCGAACAGGTCCGCAACGCGTGGCAGACCACCGGTGATGTCCTTGGTACCGCCGGATTCCTGAGGAATACGCGCCAGGGTGTCACCAGAGCTGATCTGTACGCCATCTTCCAGCTGTACAATCGCTTTACCCGGCAGGAAGTACTGCGCAGGCATATCGGTACCCGGGATCAGAACGTCGTTACCCTGAGCATCAACGATTTTCAGCGCAGGACGCAGATCTTTACCACCGGTAGTACGTTCTGCAGAATCCAGAACCACCAGAGAAGACAGACCGGTCAGCTCGTCGGTCTGACGAGTAATGGTCTGGCCGTCGATCATGTCAGTAAAGCGGATGAAACCACTTACTTCGGTGATAACCGGCATGGTGTGTGGATCCCAGTTTGCAACGGTTTCACCGCCGGCAACCTGCTCGCCATCACCTTTCGCCATAACAGCACCGTAAGGCACTTTATAGCTCTCTTTGGTACGACCGAATTCGTCGATCAGCTTCAGCTCGGTGTTACGAGAAGTGATAACCAGTTTACCGCTGGAGTTCACAACCGATTTCGCGTTGCTGAGCTTGATGCTACCTTTGTTTTTCACCTGGATGCTGGATTCAGCAGCCGCACGAGATGCCGCACCACCGATGTGGAACGTACGCATCGTCAGCTGTGTACCCGGCTCACCGATGGACTGTGCCGCGATAACGCCGATGGCTTCACCTTTGTTGATGATGTGGCCACGCGCCAGGTCACGACCGTAGCAGTGCGCACATACACCAAAGTCGGTGTCACAGGATACAACGGAACGCACTTTCACGGAGTCAACAGAGTTCGCTTCCAGCAGGTCACACCACTGTTCGTGCAGCAGCGTGTTGCGTGGAACCAGAATGTCTGCGGTGCCCGGCTTCAGGATGTCTTCCGCGGTTACACGACCCAGTACGCGATCGCGCAGCGGCTCTTTAACATCACCACCCTCGATAACCGGGGTCATGGTGATACCTTCGAGGGTGCCACAATCGTCTTCGGTCACAACCAGATCCTGCGCAACGTCAACCAGACGACGCGTCAGATAACCGGAGTTCGCTGTTTTCAGTGCGGTATCCGCCAGACCTTTACGCGCACCGTGCGTGGAGATGAAGTACTGGAGTACGTTCAGACCTTCACGGAAGTTCGCGGTGATTGGCGTTTCGATGATGGAGCCATCCGGCTTCGCCATCAGACCACGCATACCTGCCAGCTGACGAATCTGTGCTGCGGAACCACGCGCACCGGAGTCGGCCATCATGTAGATGCTGTTGAAGGAAACCTGCTGCTCTTCTACGCCGTCACGGTTAATCACGGTTTCGGTTTGCAGGTTATCCATCATCGCTTTGGATACACGATCGTTCGCCGCAGCCCAGATATCGATAACTTTGTTGTAACGTTCGCCCGCGGTGACCAGACCAGACTGGAACTGCTCCTGGATTTCCGCAACTTCAGCTTCCGCTTCAGAGATGATCTCGTGTTTCTTCTCTGGGATGACCATGTCATCGATACCAACAGATGCACCTGAACGCGCTGCATAAGCAAAGCCGGTATACATTGTCTGGTCAGCGAAGATAACGGTCGGCTTCAGACCCAGAATGCGGTAACAGGTGTTCAGCATTTTGGAGATCGCTTTCTTACCCAGCGCCTGGTTGACGATGGAGAAAGGCAGACCTTTCGGTACGATCATCCACAGAATGGCACGGCCAACGGTCGTGTCTTTCAGGCTGGTTTTCGCAACGAATTCGCCGTTTGCATCTTTTTCGTATTCGGTGATACGCACTTTAACGCGCGCATGCAGAGAGGCCAGGCCAGCGCGATAAATACGCTCAGCTTCTTTCGGGCCAGTCAGCACCATGCCTTCGCCTTTGGCGTTAACACAGTCACGGGTCATGTAGTACAGACCCAATACAACGTCCTGAGAAGGAACGATGATTGGCTCACCGTTCGCTGGAGACAGGATGTTGTTGGTAGACATCATCAGCGCACGCGCTTCGAGCTGGGCTTCCAGCGTCAGCGGTACGTGAACAGCCATCTGGTCACCATCGAAGTCGGCGTTATAAGCCGCACAGACCAGCGGGTGCAGCTGGATAGCTTTACCTTCGATCAGAACTGGCTCAAATGCCTGGATACCCAGACGGTGCAGTGTTGGTGCACGGTTCAGCAGTACCGGGTGTTCGCGGATCACTTCGTCCAGGATATCCCAAACGACAGCTTCTTCACGCTCAACCATTTTCTTAGCGGCTTTGATGGTGGTGGCGAGTCCTCGCAGCTCCAGCTTGCCGTAGATGAACGGTTTGAACAGCTCCAGTGCCATTTTCTTCGGCAGACCGCACTGATGCAGACGCAGGTATGGACCTACGGTGATTACAGAACGACCGGAGTAGTCAACACGCTTACCGAGCAGGTTCTGACGGAAACGACCCTGTTTACCTTTGATCATGTCGGCCAAAGATTTCAGAGGACGTTTGTTAGAACCGGTGATCGCACGACCACGACGACCGTTATCCAGCAGGGCATCTACCGCTTCCTGCAGCATACGTTTTTCGTTGCGTACGATGATATCCGGCGCAGCCAGATCCAGCAGACGTTTCAGACGGTTGTTACGGTTGATCACGCGACGATACAGATCGTTCAGATCGGACGTTGCGAAACGACCACCATCCAGCGGAACCAGCGGACGCAGATCTGGCGGCAGAACCGGCAGAACGGTCAGGATCATCCACTCTGGTTTGTTACCAGACTGAACGAACGCTTCCAGCAGTTTGATACGCTTGGTCAGCTTTTTACGCTTGGTTTCGGAGTTGGTTTCGTTCAGCTCTTCACGCAGCTGCTCGCACTCTTGCTCCAGATCCATGCTCTTCAGCAGGGCCTGAATAGCTTCCGCACCCATCTTCGCGTCGAATTCGTCACCGAACTCTTCCAGCGCGTCCAGATACTGCTCTTCAGTCAGGATCTGGTGACGTTCCAGGTTCGTCATCCCGCCTTCGATAACCACATAAGATTCGAAGTACAGTACACGTTCGATATCGCGCAGCGGCATATCCAGCAGCAGGCCGATACGGGACGGCAGAGATTTCAGGAACCAGATGTGAGCAGTCGGAGACGCCAGCTCGATGTGGCCCATACGCTCACGGCGTACTTTGGTCTGGGTCACTTCAACGCCGCACTTCTCACAGATCACACCACGGTGTTTCAGGCGCTTGTACTTACCGCACAGGCACTCGTAATCTTTTACTGGCCCGAAAATACGTGCACAGAAAAGGCCGTCACGCTCAGGTTTGAACGTACGGTAGTTGATGGTTTCCGGCTTTTTAACTTCACCGAAAGACCATGAACGGATCATGTCTGGCGAAGCCAGAGCAATTTTGATCGCATCAAACTCTTCGGTTTTAGTTTGCGCTTTCAGAAACTTTAATAAGTCTTTCACGGATTTGCTCCCGTCGGAGTTAGCACACTCTGCTGTCGGGCGTTAACCCGACAGCAGTGACCTGTTTGAGCGAGAATTACTCGTCTTCCAGTTCGATGTTGATACCCAGCGAACGAATCTCTTTCAACAGTACGTTGAAGGATTCTGGCATGCCCGGCTCCATCTGATGGTTGCCGTCCACGATGTTTTTATACATCTTGGTACGACCGTTCACGTCATCAGACTTAACGGTGAGCATTTCCTGCAGGGTGTATGCCGCGCCGTATGCTTCCAGCGCCCACACTTCCATCTCCCCGAAGCGCTGACCACCGAACTGTGCCTTACCACCCAGCGGCTGCTGAGTAACCAGGCTGTAAGAACCGGTAGAACGAGCGTGCATCTTGTCGTCGACCAGGTGGTTCAGTTTCAGCATGTACATGTAACCAACGGTTACTGGACGCTCAAACTGTTCACCGGTACGGCCGTCAAACAGCGTAATCTGACCAGACGTTGGCAGACCACCCAGTTGCAGCAGCTCTTTAATTTCAGCTTCTTTTGCACCGTCGAATACCGGCGTTGCAATTGGCATACCTTTGCGCAGGTTCTCTGCCAGACGCAGCACTTCTTCATCGCTGAAGGTGTTCAGGTCGACTTTCTGACGCACATCGGTACCCAGATCGTAGGCACGCTGGATGAATTCGCGCAGTTTCGCGACTTCCTGCTGCTGTTTCAGCATGGCGTTGATCTTGTCGCCAATACCTTTCGCAGCCATACCCAGGTGGGTTTCCAGAATCTGACCGATGTTCATACGAGACGGTACGCCCAGTGGGTTCAGTACGATATCTACCGGCGTACCGTTAGCATCGTGCGGCATATCTTCGATCGGGTTGATCTTAGAGATAACACCCTTGTTACCGTGACGACCTGCCATCTTATCACCAGGCTGGATCTGACGTTTAACGGCCAGATACACCTTAACAATCTTCAGCACGCCTGGTGCCAGATCGTCGCCCTGAGTGATTTTGCGGCGTTTCGCTTCGAGTTTTTTCTCGAACTCGTGTTTCAGTTCGTCATACTGCTCAGCCAGCTGTTCCAGCTGATTTTGTTTCTCTTCGTCGGTCAGGCCCAGTTCCAGCCAGCGATCGCGTGGCAGTTTGTCGAGCTTCTCAGCTTCAACACCACCGGCAACCAGCACCGCATAAATACGGCTGAACAGACCCGCTTCGAGGATCTGCAGTTCTTCAGACAGGTCTTTCTTAGCCTGCTTGAGCTGCATCTCTTCGATTTCCAGCGCACGCTTATCTTTCTCAACGCCATCACGAGTGAAGACCTGAACGTCGATAACCGTACCGGAAACACCGTTTGGTACGCGCAGAGAAGAGTCTTTAACGTCAGACGCTTTCTCACCGAAGATTGCACGCAGCAGTTTCTCTTCTGGCGTCAGCTGGGTTTCACCTTTCGGCGTAACCTTACCAACCAGAATGTCGCCGCCGGTCACTTCCGCACCGATGTAAACAATACCGGATTCATCCAGTTTGGAGAGCGCAGCTTCACCCACGTTAGGGATGTCGGCAGTGATCTCTTCTGGCCCCAGCTTGGTGTCACGGGACACACAGGCCAGTTCCTGAATGTGGATGGTGGTGAAACGATCTTCCTGAACCACACGCTCGGAGACGAGGATGGAGTCTTCGAAGTTGTAACCGTTCCACGGCATGAACGCTACGCGCATGTTCTGACCGAGCGCCAGTTCACCGAGGTCGGTGGACGGACCGTCTGCCAGCACGTCGCCGCGCTCAACTGGCTCACCCAGAGATACGCAAGGCATCTGGTTGATACAGGTGTTCTGGTTAGAACGGGTGTATTTGGTCAGGTTGTAGATGTCGATACCCGCTTCGCCCGGATACATCTCGTCTTCGTTAACTTTGATAACGATACGGGATGCGTCGACGTACTGAACGGTACCGCCACGCTTAGCAACTGCAGTAACACCGGAGTCAACGGCAACAGCACGTTCCATACCGGTACCAACCAGCGGCTTATCAGCACGCAGAGTTGGAACGGCCTGACGTTGCATGTTCGCACCCATCAATGCACGGTTGGCGTCATCGTGTTCCAGGAACGGGATCAGGGACGCACCGACGGATACCACCTGCTGGGTGGAAACGTCCATGTAGTCAACCTGGTCGCGGCTGAACAAGCTGGATTCGCCTTTGCTACGGCAGGTAACCAAATCTTCTACAAAGTGGCCTTCGTCATCCAGGTTGGAGTTCGCCTGAGCGATAACGTAGTTGCCTTCTTCGATAGCAGACAGGTAGTGAATTTCGTCGGTAACAACACCGTCAGTCACTTTACGGTACGGGGTCTCGAGGAAACCGTATTCGTTCGTCTGTGCGTAAACGGACAGGGAGTTGATCAGACCGATGTTTGGACCTTCAGGCGTTTCGATTGGACATACGCGACCGTAGTGCGTCGGGTGTACGTCTCGAACTTCGAAGCCTGCACGTTCACGGGTCAGACCGCCCGGGCCGAGTGCGGAGATACGACGTTTGTGCGTAATCTCAGACAGCGGGTTGTTCTGGTCCATGAACTGAGACAGCTGGCTGGAACCGAAGAACTCTTTCACTGCTGCAGAAATCGGCTTGGCGTTGATCATATCCTGAGGCATCAGGGTATCCAGATCACCCAGAGACAGACGCTCTTTCACCGCACGCTCTACACGTACCAGGCCAACGCGGAACTGGTTTTCCGCCATTTCGCCTACGGAGCGGATACGACGGTTGCCGAGGTGGTCGATATCGTCCACTTCGCCTTTACCGTTACGGATATCGATGAGCTTCTTCATCACTTCGATGATGTCGTCTTTGCTCAGGATACCGGAACCTTCGATTTCATCGCGCAGCAGAGAACGGTTGAACTTCATACGACCTACCGCGGACAGATCGTAGCGGTCTTCGGAGAAGAACAGGTTCTCGAACAGGCTTTCAGCCGCTTCGCGAGTTGGTGGCTCACCAGGACGCATCATGCGGTAGATTTCGACCAGCGCGCTCAGACGATCGGTCGTTGGGTCGACGCGTACAGTCTCAGAGATGTACGGACCGTGGTCCAGATCGTTGGTGAACAGCGTTTCGATACGTTTGTGGCCAGACTGGCTCAGCTTAGCCAGCAGATCCAGGCTCAGCTCCATGTTAGCCGGGCAGATCAGCTCGCCAGTTGATTCATCAACGTAATCTTTCGCGGCTACTTTTCCTGCAATGTATTCAACCGGAACTTCGATGTGTTTGATATCATCTTTTTCCAGCTGGCGGATGTGGCGCGCGGTGATACGGCGACCTTTTTCCACATACACTTTGCCGTCGGCTTCGATGTCGAACGACGCGGTCTCACCACGCAGACGTTCCGGCACCAGCTCCATCTGCAGCTTGTTGTCGCGGATTTCAAAGATCACTTTCTCAAAGAACAGGTCCAGGATCTGCTCAGTGGTATAGTTCAGTGCACGCAGAATGATGGTTGCAGGCAGTTTACGACGACGGTCGATACGGACAAACAGGTTGTCTTTTGGATCGAACTCGAAGTCCAGCCATGAACCACGGTAAGGAATGATGCGTGCGTTATACAGTACTTTACCGGAAGAGTGTGTTTTACCTTTATCACTGTCGAAGAAGACGCCCGGGCTACGATGCAGCTGGGAAACGATAACACGCTCAGTACCGTTGATGACGAAAGTACCGTTGTCTGTCATGAGTGGAATCTCACCCATGTAGACTTCTTGTTCTTTAATGTCTTTTACGGTGCCTTCCGGCGCTTCGCGCTCGTAGATCACCAGACGCAGTTTTACGCGCAGCGGTGCGGAATAGGTCACGCCACGGATCTGACATTCCTGAACGTCAAACACCGGTTCGCCAAGGCGGTAGCTGACGTACTGCAGCTCGGAGTTACCGCTGTAGCTCTGAATCGGGAACACGGAACGGAAGGCTGCTTCCAGACCGTACTGCCCTTCAGGATCTTGCTCGATAAACTTCTGGAACGAGTCAAGCTGGATAGAAAGGAGATATGGAATGTCCAGAACTTGTGGACGTTTACCAAAATCCTTACGAATACGTTTTTTCTCGGTATAGGAGTAAACCATAGGGTTCCTCAGCTCGCTGACAAGTCGACCCATCTGTCCGACGAAGGGACAGTTTGTGCAACACCATTTTGTGGACCGGAAAATTGAATACTTTCCGCAATACCTGTTGCTATCACGCTTAAACCATTTCATTGCGATTTACACAGAGCGAGCACCCTGTCGCAGTATATTAAGTCGTCGATAGAAACAAGCATTGTCAGGACAATCAGCAGTCAAACAGTGTGAAATGCTACTGATGCCTTACAGCGCAAAAAGGCTGGTGACTAAAAAGTCACCAGCCATCAGCCTAATTGCTTAGGCTGCAACCAGAAAAGTTGGCTTATTTAACTTCAACTTCAGCGCCAGCTTCTTCCAGAGATTTTTTCAGTGCTTCTGCGTCGTCTTTGCTCACGCCTTCTTTCAGCGCAGCTGGAGCAGATTCTACCAGGTCTTTAGCTTCTTTCAGACCCAGGCCAGTTGCGCCACGTACTGCTTTGATAACAGCAACTTTGTTCGCGCCAGCAGCTTTCAGAATTACGTCGAATTCAGTTTTTTCTTCAGCAGCTTCAGCCGGGCCAGCAGCTACAGCTACAGCAGCAGCAGCAGAAACACCGAATTTTTCTTCCATTGCAGAAACCAGCTCTACAACGTCCATTACGGACATAGCTGCTACTGCTTCAATGATTTGATCTTTAGTGATAGACATTTAAATTGTTCCTGAAAATCAGAATAAGTTTATACGTAAGCAAATGCTTTATAAAGATAACTGCAATTAAGCAGCTTCTTTCGCATCGCGTACAGCAGCCAGAGTGCGAACCAGTTTGCCAGCCGCAGCTTCTTTCATGGTTGCCATCAGGCGTGCAATTGCTTCTTCGTAGGTCGGCAGGGTTGCCAGGCGATCGATTTGCGATGCCGGGATCAACTCACCTTCAAAGGCTGCAGCTTTGACCTCAAATTTTGCATTCGCTTTCGCGAACTCTTTGAACAGACGAGCAGCAGCGCCCGGGTGTTCCATAGAGTATGCAATCAGGGTCGGACCAACAAACGTGTCTTTCAGGCACTCGAACTGAGTACCTTCAACTACGCGGCGCAGCAGGGTGTTACGAACAACACGCATGTATACGCCAGCTTCACGACCTGCTTTACGCAGTTCAGTCATTTTGTCTACAGTAACGCCACGGGAATCCGCAACTACTGCAGACAGCGCGCCTTTGGCTACTTCGCTGACTTCAGCAACAATCGCTTGTTTGTCTTGAAGATTTAAAGCCATTAGCTTTGCTCCTGGATGTTTGCCGGAACTCATGTTCCGGAACTCACTTCACTCTTCCCAACGGGAAGAGCGTCTTAATACGGTGAGCAGAAACAAGCCAGAGTATTAAAAATAATCTTAGCGTTCTGTCACCGTCTACGCAGGGGATTAAGTCTCTTTCGAGACACCTGCGGTCTTCGACGGAGGCCTGGATAGGCCAGGCTCCAACGAACAATTCTTTTAGCCACTAACTTTCGTTAGCAAACGTGGGGGTAAGATTGTAGACAAAATCACCGCCCACGTAAAGGCATTAGTTTGCAGCAGCGCTCAGGCCAGCCTGGTCAACTGCAACACCTGCACCCATAGTGGTGGAGATGCTAACTTTCTTGATGTACACGCCTTTCGCCTGAGTTGGTTTTGCTTTTTTCAGCGCAACCAGCAGAGCTTCCAGGTTTTCTTTCAGTTTGTCAGCGTCAAAATCCACTTTACCGATGGTGGTGTGGATGATGCCGTTTTTGTCGTTACGATAACGAACCTGACCCGCTTTAGCGTTCTTAACCGCTTCAGCAACGTTAGGAGTTACAGTACCAACTTTCGGGTTTGGCATCAGGCCGCGTGGACCCAGAACCTGGCCCAGCTGGCCAACAACGCGCATTGCATCTGGAGATGCGATAACAACGTCAAAGTTCATTTCGCCTTTCTTGATCTGATCAGCCAGATCTTCCATACCTACCAGTTCAGCACCGGCAGCTTTAGCAGCTTCAGCGTTTGCACCCTGAGCAAATACAGCTACGCGAACGGAACGGCCAGTACCGTGTGGCAGTACAGTTGCGCCACGAACGTTCTGATCGGATTTACGAGCGTCGATGCCCAGGTTAACGGCAACGTCAACGCTTTCAACGAACTTAGCAGTTGCCAGTTCTTTCAGTAGAGCGATAGCTTCGTTGATGTCGTACTGTTTGGTCGCATCAACTTTGTCACGGATCACGGACATGCGCTTGGTCAGTTTAGCCATTTCTTAGTCCTCCACTACCAGGCCCATGGAACGTGCAGTACCTTCGATGGAGCGAGTCATCGCTTCAATGTCGGCACCAGTCATGTCGGCAGCTTTGGTCTGCGCGATTTCCTGCAGCTGAGCGCGGGAAATTTTACCCACTTTGTCTTTGTTCGGTTTACCGGAACCAGACTTGATACCAGCCGCTTTCTTCAGCAGAACTGCTGCTGGAGGGGTTTTGGTAACGAAAGTGAAAGAACGGTCAGCGTAAACAGTGATTACGACTGGGATTGGCAGACCTTTTTCCAGGGATTCAGTTTTTGCGTTGAACGCTTTACAGAATTCCATGATGTTCACACCCTGCTGACCCAGAGCTGGACCAACTGGTGGACTTGGGTTCGCCATACCAGCTGCAACCTGCAGCTTGACGTAGGCTTGTACTTTCTTAGCCATTCTAAAATCCTCTGATTGGGTAATAGCGCCTCAGGGAGGCTCCCCGTGAATAAAATTCGTTTTACGGGCCGAGACCCATAAAAACAAAAGGCGCGAAATTGTATTCCAATCCCGCGCCTTGTGCAACGATTAAATCGTCGCTTTTTTGATCGCTGCTTAGGCTTTTTCTACCTGGGCAAAGTCCAGTTCTACCGGGGTCGCACGACCGAAGATAGAAACAGAAACTTTCAGGCGGGACTTCTCGTAGTCCACTTCTTCAACCACGCCATTAAAGTCAGCAAACGGACCGTCATTAACACGAACCATTTCACCCGGTTCAAACAGCGTTTTCGGACGCGGCTTATCACCTACCTGCTGCAGGCGGTTCATAATCGCATCAACTTCTTTGTCGCTGATTGGCGCCGGACGGTCAGACGTGCCGCCGATAAAGCCCATCACGCGCGGTACGCTGCGCACCAGGTGCCAGCTCGCGTCGTTCATAACCATCTGAACCAGCACGTAACCCGGGAAGAATTTGCGCTCGCTTTTGCGACGCTGGCCGCCACGGATCTCAACCACTTCTTCGGTTGGAACCATAACTTCGCCAAACAACTCTTCCATGTTGTGTAATTTGATATGCTCACGCAGCGACGTGGCTACGCGGCCTTCAAAACCGGAAAACGCCTGAACGACGTACCAGCGCTTTTTAGGGGCTTCAGACATCTCAGAACCTCAGGCCAGTGATAAAGGATACCAGGCGAACCAGAATACCATCCAGTCCCCACAGGATCAGTGACATTACAGCGGTAACCGCCGCTACGATCAGCGTGGTGTGCAATGTTTCCTGGCGAGTCGGCCAAATTACCTTGCGGACTTCGGTACGCGCTTCGCGGGCAAAAGCGACAGTCGCTTTGCCTTTCGTCGTCAACAGCGCGACACCACCCGCTGCAGCAATCAGAATTACCACTGCAAGCGCGCGTAGCGGCAGCATAATGTCACGATAAAGGTAGTTGCCGACAATCGCTACGATCAGCAGAACGGCTACTACTACCCATTTCATCGCTTCCAGGCCGCGCCCGCTCCCTTGAGCTTCGGTATTCGCACTCATAAACCAACCTGTCAGAAGTATTCTACAAACATTTTCACCCCGCGATCGCGAGGCAAACCAAATCGAAATGCTAATTCGCTTTTCGGATTATACGCTCTCTGCAGAGCCTGTCTCAGCAATGATTATGACAAAAATAATCACTGATGAGCCAGGTTCTGGCGTGAAAGCGTGCAAAAAGGGCATCAAATGATGCCCTTTTATTGCGCATTGCGTCAAATGTTATCAGCAATTAGCCGAGAACTTTAGCAACCACGCCCGCGCCAACGGTACGGCCACCTTCACGGATTGCGAAACGCAGACCGTCGTCCATCGCGATTGGGTGGATCAGAGTCACAACCATCTTGATGTTGTCGCCTGGCATTACCATCTCTACGCCTTCTGGCAGTTCGATGGTACCGGTCACGTCAGTTGTACGGAAGTAGAACTGTGGACGGTAGCCTTTGAAGAACGGAGTATGACGGCCGCCTTCGTCTTTGGACAGGATGTACACTTCAGATTCGAACTTGGTGTGTGGCTTGATTGAGCCTGGCTTCGCCAGAACCTGACCACGTTCGATTTCTTCACGCTTGATACCACGCAGCAGAACACCAACGTTCTCACCAGCACGGCCTTCGTCCAGCAGTTTGCGGAACATTTCAACGCCAGTACAGGTAGACTTCGCAGTCTCTTTGATACCAACGATTTCAACTTCTTCACCAACTTTGATGATACCGCGCTCTACACGACCGGTAACAACGGTACCACGACCGGAGATGGAGAATACGTCTTCGATTGGCAGCAGGAATGGCTTGTCAATCGCACGCTCTGGTTCTGGGATGTAAGAATCCAGGAAGCCAGCCAGTTCGATGATTTTCGCTTCCCACTCTGCGTCGCCTTCCAGCGCTTTCAGCGCGGAACCACGAACGATTGGGGTGTCGTCGCCTGGGAAATCGTACTGAGACAGCAGTTCACGAACTTCCATCTCTACCAGTTCCAGCAGCTCTTCGTCATCAACCATGTCGCACTTGTTCAGGAACACGATGATGAAAGGAACGCCTACCTGACGACCCAGCAGGATGTGCTCACGGGTCTGAGGCATTGGGCCGTCAGTCGCAGCAACAACCAGGATCGCGCCGTCCATCTGCGCAGCACCGGTGATCATGTTTTTAACATAGTCGGCGTGGCCTGGGCAGTCTACGTGTGCGTAGTGGCGAGTCGGGGTGTCGTATTCAACGTGAGAGGTGTTGATGGTGATACCACGAGCTTTTTCTTCTGGTGCGTTATCGATCTGGTCGAATGCACGAGCAGAACCACCGTAGGTTTTTGCCAGAACGGTAGTGATTGCAGCGGTCAGCGTTGTTTTACCATGGTCAACGTGGCCGATAGTACCGACGTTAACGTGCGGTTTTGTACGTTCAAACTTTTCTTTAGACATCGATTGTCCCTCTAAGACACGGATAAATCGGTGATATCACCACATCAACCAGGCGAAATGCCCGAATTGTTGAATACAGTAAAATTGAAACAGAGAGAAACGGGAAGGAGAAGTGAAGTGGTGCTGATACCCAGAGTCGAACTGGGGACCTCACCCTTACCAAGGGTGCGCTCTACCAACTGAGCCATATCAGCACGTATTGGAGCGGGCAGCGGGAATCGAACCCGCATCATCAGCTTGGAAGGCTGAGGTAATAGCCATTATACGATGCCCGCATCCTGAAACTCGGCTACCCAGTTCTTTCTGTAACAAAAAAAGAGATTTCTCTCTTTTTCAGTTTGAGCTGGCTAATTTTTCCAACCAGCTCCGGCGGCATTTACGCTGCCAGAAAGTGGTGGTGGGGGAAGGATTCGAACCTTCGAAGTCTGTGACGGCAGATTTACAGTCTGCTCCCTTTGGCCGCTCGGGAACCCCACCGGACTTGATGGTGCCGACTACCGGAATCGAACTGGTGACCTACTGATTACAAGTCAGTTGCTCTACCTACTGAGCTAAGTCGGCATCAAGTAGCGCGCATTCTATGGATACCTGCGCGGTCATGCAACTAAAAATTTGCATAAAACGTTCTTTCGCTCACATTTTATGCGAACAGCGCACTAAGCGCTGTAAAAGTAGTCATCCACGGTCAAATAATCAACATGGAAGGGTGTTTTGCACGGTATACACCGTAGCGTGACGGCTTCCGCGTAACGCAGCGCTTTCCATCTTTTTTCTTATTATTCCCGCCATCTGGTGTTAACCTCCTGCCCATTGTCCAAAATTAACTGTGTGATGAGCCACGTCCCGGCAGCATAGCGCTGGCTCACTGAAGCATGCTTATGAGCAAAAAAGAGCAAACGTTAATGACGCCTTATCTTCACTTTAACCGCAGCCAGTGGGCTGCCCTGCGTGATTCCGTCCCTATGACGCTGACGGAAGGTGAAATCGCACGGTTAAAAGGGATAAACGAAGATCTGTCCCTGGAAGAGGTGGCAGAAATTTATCTCCCCCTCTCTCGCTTGCTTAACTTCTATATCAGCTCCAACCTGCGCCGTCAGGCGGTGCTGGAGCAGTTCCTCGGCACGAACGGTCAGCGCATTCCTTATATCATTAGCATTGCAGGCAGCGTGGCCGTGGGTAAAAGCACCACCGCACGCGTATTGCAGGCGTTATTGAGCCGCTGGCCGGAACACCGCAGCGTTGAGTTGATCACGACCGACGGCTTCCTGCACCCGAACGAAGTATTAAAAGAACGCGGGCTGATGAAGAAGAAGGGCTTCCCGCTCTCTTATGATATGCACCGTCTGGTGAAATTTGTCTCTGACCTGAAATCTGGCGTGCCTCACGTCACGGCGCCGGTCTATTCACACCTGATCTACGACCGCATCCCGGATGGGGATAAAACGGTAGTCCAGCCGGACATCCTGATTCTTGAAGGTTTGAACGTGCTGCAAAGCGGAATGGATTATCCACATGACCCGCATCATGTGTTCGTTTCGGATTTCGTCGATTTCTCTATCTATGTTGATGCGCCGGAAGATCTGCTGCAGAGCTGGTATATCAACCGCTTCCTGAAGTTCCGCGAAGGGGCATTCACCGACCCGGACTCCTATTTCCACCACTACGCCCAGCTTTCTGAAGAAGAAGCGATTAATGTGGCGACGGGGCTGTGGAATGAGATCAACTACGTGAACCTCAAAGAGAACATCCTGCCGACGCGCGAGCGTGCGAGCCTGATCCTCACCAAGAGCGAGAAGCACGCCGTCGACCAGATTCGCCTGCGGAAATAGTCAGGCAGACATAAAAAAACCGGCTTAACGCCGGTTTTTTTACTTTATGCATGGGGCTTCTCGCCGTTTTCATCCTGATCGACCGCGAAGCAGGCAACCAGCTGCCCGCCATACTCCTTCAGCTGCGGCTGGAGCTGGGTGCACGGGCCAAAGCGACGGCTGCACCGGGCGTTAAATGCACATCCCGGAGGTGGATTCAGCGGACTAGGCAGTTCACCCGTCAGCTTAATGCGCTCACGACGATCGTCCGGGTTCAGACGCGGCGTGGCAGACAGCAGCGCCTGGGTGTACGGGTGACGAGGGTTATTAAAGATCTGATCTTTGGTCCCCTTCTCCACGCAGCGCCCCAGATACATCACCATCACTTCGTCAGCGATGTGCTCCACCACCGACAGGTCGTGGGAGATGAACACGTAAGAGAGCCCCAGCTCCTGCTGGAGATCCATCATCAGGTTCAGCACCTGCGCGCGTACGGAGACGTCGAGCGCCGAAACCGGCTCATCGGCAATCACCACGTCCGGGTCAAGCATCAGACCGCGGGCAATAGCGATACGCTGACGCTGACCGCCGGAGAACATATGCGGGTAGCGATCGTAATGCTCGGTTTTGAGGCCGACCTTCGCCATCATCGCCAGGGCTTTTTCACGGCGTTGCTCTTTGCTCAGATTGCTGTTAATCAGCAGCGGCTCTTCCAGAATCTGTCCCACTTTTTTACGCGGGTTCAGAGAACCATACGGGTTCTGGAACACAATCTGGATTTTCTGGCGACGCAGCTTCTGCGCCTGCGGATCGTGCTTGAGCAGATCCTGCCCCTGGTAATAGAGCTCACCGCCGGTCGGCACTTCAATCATCGTCAGCAAACGACCGAGCGTGGACTTACCGCAGCCTGACTCCCCCACCACCGCCAGCGTTTTACCGCGTTCGAGGGTAAAGGATACGCCGTCCAGCGCCTTCACCAGGCGTTCAGGGGCAAAAATCCCCTTTTTAACCGGATAGTGTTTTTTCAGGTCGATGGCCTGCAACAGCGGCTGTTGCGTGGTGGCCTGTTGCGTACTCATAGTGTTGGCCTCCCGGCATCATCGAGTGGGTAGTGACATTTCGACTGGCGGCCGTCAGCAAGCTGGTTTAGCTCTGGCTCTTCCGCCCGGCACTTATCCGTCGCATACGGACAGCGCGGATTGAGCAGGCAGCCCTGCGGTCGGTCATATTTACCCGGAACGACGCCCGGCAGCGACGCCAGACGCGCTTTGTCCTGGGCAAACTCCGGCAGCGCACGCAGCAGCGCCTGCGTATACGGGTGACGCGGCGCGCGGAAGATGTCGTGCGAATTACCGGTCTCGACCACCTGGCCGGCATACATCACGATGATTTTGTGCGCGGCTTCGGCCACCAGCGCCAGATCGTGCGTAATCAGCACCAGCGCCATGTTCTCTTTCTGCTGCAGCTCCAGCAGCAGCTCGATGATTTGCGCCTGAATGGTCACATCCAGCGCCGTTGTCGGTTCATCCGCAATCAGCAGCTTTGGCCGACAGGCAATCGCCATGGCGATCATCACGCGCTGGCTCATCCCTCCGGAGAGCTGGTGCGGGTAAACGTCCAGGCGCGATGCCGGATCAGGGATACCGACCTGATTCAGCAGGTCGATCGCGCGCTGGCGACGGGTTTTCTTGTTACCGCCCTGGTGCACCTTAATCGCTTCCATAATCTGGAAACCGACCGTGTAGCACGGGTTCAGGCTGGTCATCGGGTCCTGGAAGATCATTGCCACTTCGGCGCCCACCAGTTGGCGGCGCTGTTTCTCAGAAATGCGCTTCAGGTCCTGACCGTTGAACTGCAGGTTTTCCGCCATCACGCGGCCTGGGTAATCAATCAGCCCCATGATCGCCAGTGAACTCACCGACTTACCGGAACCGGACTCCCCGACAATGCCAACCACTTCGCCCTGATTTACGCTGTAGCTGATGCGGTCCACGGCGCGAAACGGGGTGCCTTCGTCGCCGAAGTGCACCGATAATTTATCTACATTTAATAACGCCATCTCGTGCCTCTTACTGCTTCAGTTTGGGATCAAGCGCATCACGCAGACCATCACCCATCAGGTTAAATGCCAGCACCGTCAGCAGGATTGCCAGACCCGGGAAGGTGACAACCCACCAGGCGCTTTGTGCGAACTGCAACACGTCGGAGAGCATGGTGCCCCACTCCGGTGTTGGCGGCTGCGCACCCATGCCCAGGAAGCCAAGAGCGGCCATATCAAGAATGGCGTTAGAGAAACCGAGCGACGCCTGAACAATCAGCGGCGCAAGGCAGTTAGGGAAGATATTCACGAACATCTGGCGCATCGCACCCGCACCCGCCACGCGAGACGCGGTGACATAATCGCGGTTCACTTCCACCAGCACCGCCGCACGGGTTAAACGTACGTAGTGAGGGAGCGCCACGAAGGTCAGCGCAAGCGCGGCGTTACCGATCGACGGACCGAAGATCGCCACCAGCACCAGGGCCAGCAGCAGGCTTGGCAGCGCCAGCATGATGTCGACAATACGCATGATGATGTTATCAACGATGCCGCCGAAGTAACCGGCAACCAGACCGAGTACGATCCCCATAATCAGGGAGAGCACCACCACCAGGCAGCCAACCAGCAGCGACAGACGCGCGCCGTACATCAGACGCGACAGCACGTCGCGGCCCACATCATCGGTACCCAGCAGGTGCGCCAGGCTACCGCCGTCCTGCCAGGCAGGGGGAGCCAGCAGCGCATCGCGGAACTGATCCGCCGGGTTATACGGCGCAAGCACGTTTGCAAACACCGCAATCAGGATCATGATGGATACATACACCAGCCCGACTACCGCGCCTTTATTGCGCTTGAAGTAGTGCCAGAACTCCTGCAGCGGCGTCATCGGAACCGGTGCAGCAACAGCTTTGTTTTCAGAAACCTGTGACATGATGGCCCCTTACTTCTTATGACGAATACGCGGGTTCACCACGCCGTACAGCAAATCGACCAGCAGGTTGACGAGGATAATCATCGTCGCGACCAGCAGCACCCCGCCCTGCACCACCGGATAGTCGCGGCGTTGCAGCGCATCAATCAGCCAGCGTCCGAGGCCCGGCCAGGAGAAGATGGTTTCGGTCAGGATCGCCCCCGCCAGCAGCGTACCCACCTGGAGGCCGATAACGGTCACCACCGGCAGCATGGCGTTACGCAGCGCGTGGACAATGATGACGCGCATCCGGGTTAACCCTTTAGCGCGTGCGGTACGAATGTAATCCTCGCCCAGCACTTCCAGCATGGAGGAACGGGTCATACGCACGATCACTGCCAGAGGAATGGTGCCCAGCACCATGGCAGGCAGGATCATGTGCGCGACGGCATCAATGAAGTTGCCCTCCTCGCCCCAGATGGCCGTGTCGATCAGCATAAAGCCGGTTAACGGGTTGGTATCATCAAGGAAGACCATATCGCTGACGCGCCCGGAGACCGGCGTCAGGTTCAATTGCACCGAGACCAGCATGATCAGCATCATGCCCCACCAGAAGATAGGCATGGAGTAACCGGTCAGCGCCAGACCCACGGCGGTATGGTCGAAAATAGAGCCACGCTTAACGGCAGCCAGTACCCCAACAGGAATACCCACCGCAGTGGCAAAAATCATGGCGCAGATGCCAAGCTCCAGCGTCGCTTTAAAACGCGGCACGAACTCGTCCCACACCGGAAGACGGCTTTTTAACGAAATCCCCAAGTCACCGTGCATCACGCCCCAGATATAGTGGAGGTACTGCTGCCACATCGGCTTATCGAGGCCGAGTTCAGCCAGCAGCTGCGCATGACGTTCAGGGGAGATACCACGCTCGCCCGCCATAATCATTACCGGGTCGCCGGGGATCATATGAACGAAGGCAAAAGTGAGAAGGGTGATACCGATAAACGTCGGGATAACAAGTCCCAGACGTCGGAGGATGAACTGCAACATAACCCGGATTCTCTCTGATGACGCACGGCCAGTGGCGTGACGTCTGTATTGCTCACAAATGTAAATTCCCTCTCCCTTCGGGAGAGGGTTAGGGTGAGGGGATGCATGCACGCCCCTCACCCCTGCCCTCTCCCACAGGGAGAGGGAGAACACCCTACTTATTATTCAACCGATACGTTTTCGAAGTGGTGTTTGCCCAGTGGATCAACCACGTAGCCCTTCACTTCTTTACGCACTGGCTCATATACGGTGGAGTGAGCAACAATCAGCGCCGGAGCCTGATCGTGCATAACAACCTGAGCCTGCTTGTAGAGTTCAATACGTTTGTTGTGATCGTCGGTGGCACGCGCCGGCTGGATCAGGTCTTCAAACGGCTTGTAGCACCAGCGAGAGTAGTTAGAACCGTCTTTCGCCGCCGCGCAGCTGAACAGGGTAGCGAAGAAGTTGTCCGGATCCCCGTTGTCACCGGTCCAGCCCATCATCACCGCCTGGTGCTCACCCGCTTTGGCGCGCTTCAGATACTCGCCCCACTCGTAGGTCACAATCTTGGCCTGAACGCCAATCTTCGCCCAGTCAGCCTGAACCATTTCCGCCATACGGCGGGCGTTCGGGTTGTACGGACGCTGAACAGGCATCGCCCACAGCTCAACGGTAAAGCCTTTATCCTGACCCGCTTCTTTCAGCAGCGCTTTCGCTTTTTCAGGATCGTAGCTGTAGTCTTTAACGTCGTCGTTATAGCCCCACATGGTTGGCGGGATCAGGTTTTTGGCCGCAACGCCCGCGCCCTGGTAAACGGCTTTGATGATCGCTTCTTTGTTCACCGCGTAGGTCAGCGCCTGACGCACTTTCACGTCATCAAACGGTTTCTTCTCGGTGTTGAAGGAGAGATAGCCCACGTTCAGGCCCGCCTGCTCCAGCAGGTTGATGTTTTTATCCTGCTTCATGCGCGCGATGTCAGCCGGGTTCGGGTACGGCATAACCTGGCATTCGTTTTTCTGCAGTTTTGCATAACGAACGGACGCATCAGGCGTAATGGAGAAGACCAGACGGTCGATCTGCGGCTTGGTGCCCCAGTAGCCCGGGAAGGCTTTATACAGAATACGAGAGTCTTTCTGGTACTGCAGCAGCTGGAACGGACCGGTACCGATTGGGTTCAGGTCCACTTTTTCCGGCGTGCCGGCTTTCAGCATGTTATCCGCATACTCTTTAGAGAGAATAGAGGCGAAGTCCATGGCCAGGTCAGCCAGGAATGGCGCTTCCGGGCGCGTCAGTACGAACTGAACGGTTTTATCGTCCACTTTTTTCACTTCGGCGATCAGGTCCGGCAGACCCATCCCTTCGAAGTATTCGTAGCTGCCGCCAGACACTTTGTGGTATGGGTTCTGCGCGTTTTTCTGACGGTCGAAGGAGAACACAACGTCGTCGGCGTTAAAGTCGCGCGTTGGTTTGAATTCTTTGCTGTCCTGCCACTTCACGCCCTGGCGCAGGTGGAAGGTATAGGTTTTACCGTCTTCGCTGATGTCCCACTTCTCGGCCAGACCCGGAATCACTTCCGTGGTGCCGGTTTTGAATTCAACCAGACGGTTATAGATTGGTACAGAGCTTGCGTCGTAAGTCGTACCAGAGGTAAAGAGCTGTGGGTTAAAGCCTTCCGGCGAGCCTTCAGAACAGTAAACCAGGGTTTTTGCCTGTACGCTTGCTGCCACGGTCATAGCCACCAGGCTCAGACCAAGCTTCAGCATCCCTGACTTCTTCAAGGAAATACTCATTATTCTGCTCCAATGTGATGTTTTGCTTTGTTGTGTTACGCCGCCAGACCTTTATTTATTTTTTACCCGGTCCGGTCGGAGGTGCCCGAAGGCGTTAAAGGGATGGAGAATCCTTTCAGAAGAGCGTTTGAGTTGCAGCGCAGATCGTCCCTGAAATGCCCCTCATGCCCTACAATCTGTCAACAGAATGTGAAAACGTCAATACAGGTGACGGGGATTTGCGCTGAGTGTGAGAAACCGCAAACAAAGATTAAAAAAACCCTGAACGCCAGTTTTCAGCAGGGAAATTTATGCTACTCGCCAACTTGCAGCACAACTATCTTCATATTTCGCAACAATCAGTGATTAACTTTTATTCAGAATGGGTAAATTTTCTTGCAGAATGGTGATTATCTGAGCACTAAATACCGCGAACGTTAAAACGCACAGCGAAAAATGCTGAGGTTATCCATAAGCAACGCGAAAAAAGATCAATCTATATATAAAAAAATACAATGGATTATGTCACAAAATCGTTAACAGGCAGGGAGAAGCAGGTCTAAGGGGCGTTTTGGATACTCTGACAGGATAAGGTCATAATGCAAAAAGGGCTAACCTTGCGGTTAGCCCTTTTCAGAATGTGGTCGGCGAGAGAGGATTCGAACCTCCGACCCACTGGTCCCAAACCAGTTGCGCTACCAAGCTGCGCTACTCGCCGAATGCGGAGCGCATCTTACTGCTGAGGTACGCCCCCGTCAATCCCTTATTTTCAAAAAGCCATTCAACTGGCGATATTCTCGCCAGAGCTACTACTGCGCGGCTTTTGCGGTGTTATCAGGGAGTTTACACCAGTTGTTGTTTTCGTTAATCCCACCGTTTGGTGAGGTATAGCCGAGACAACCCATAATGGTGTCGTACAGCTCAACGTGACGGCGAGGTACCTTGATTTCTGCCTGCTGTTTCAGATGGGCAAACATTTTCGCCTTATCAGGGTTCTCCAGATACTTATCGGACATCCACATGATCATCGGCACGCGGAACTGCTCCGGCGGCGCCAGCTTGCGCGGCGTACCGTGCAGATGCTCTTTCTCGTTGATGGACTCACCGTGGTCTGCGGCGTAGATAACAATCGCTTTTTTATCACGCAGCTGGTCGATTACGCGGCTCAGGAACGTATCCACATACAGAACGGAGTTATCGTAGGCGTTGATCAGCTCCTGCTTGCTGCAGTCTTTATTAATGCCAACACACTCAGGTTTCCACTTCGCGAAATCACGGGTATAGCGCTGGTAATAGCTGTAGTGCGACCCTTTGGTATGAAGAATGACAAGATGCTTACCTTTCGGATGGTTCTTCAGAGATTGCGACATCTCTTCCAGCAGTAGCATGTCATCAACGTTTTTGCCCCGGTTACGCGGCTCGGCGCCAATCTGCTCACGGTACGCGATGTTATCTGCCAGCGTGTTGGTGTAGAACCACATCTCACTCTGCATGGCGAACAGGTCAGCGCTAAATCCAAGCTGCTTCAACACGGCAAAGACGTTTTGCTCTTTCAGCGTGCGCTGTGGGTTATCGCTTGCCCCGCCTTCACGCACAAACATACAGCGCAGCGAGAGCTTCGTTGCGGTATCGCAGGAGTAACCCCGATAGGCCACCAGGTTCTTTTCCTGCGCCAGTTTTGGCGTGGTATCGCGGTCATAGCCGAGAATACCCATATGATCCCAGCGCGTCGTTTCTCCGATAACAAAGACCACGTAAGTATCATCCAGTCCGTCAGCCGGCGCCTGATAGGTAAATTTTTTGGTCGGGTTCATCAAGGATTTCACATCGCTGGACTCGTCCGCCTGCGCCCAGGCATACAGGCCTAACGCTGACAGCCAGTTAGACGGCAAATAGGAGTTCGCCACTACGCCGCCATAGCTTGGCATATCCACGCCCGTCGCTTTTTCGATACGTTTTTGCTGTTTTTCCATCAAACGAATCGGCGCCCACACCAGCAGACCCGCCAGTAGAACGACGAGGACGTTGCGGATACGTTGCTCCCGCGTACGCAGCTGGCGTAACAGGGTATAGCGGCAGGTATTACTCCAGATAAAGAAGAGTGGTATCAGGCAGGTTAATACCGTCCAGACGATAAAGCCTTTTCCTACCACCTCTTTCGAGAGGTCGATATCCGTGGTCATCACCGAGGCAACGATGCCGTAGCCAATCACCACGTTCATGAATGTCATGTAATAGCTTGCAGCGGCGGAAATAATCACCACCAGCGAGGCCAGAATTTGCCAGGTACGTCGGCCAAAGAGCGAGAGCAGACGCAACAGGAAGAAGGTAGCGAGAACAGAGCCAAACACTTCAATCGCGGCAAAAATTCCATTTCTTACGGTGAGGTGTTCAAAATAACCTTCCACTCTTCTGAACAGCACCGCGCCATTCAGAAACAAACCGATATAGACAGCCAGCATCAGACATAATCTTTGCTGGGTAAGAGACCTAATATATTTCATGCAAACAACCCTGGGGGAAGGGGTATAAAGACCCGCCGAATCTCATCGAGAAAGCAGACAGAGTAAGTAGATGCGAGAGAAACCGTTATCAGAAACGTCCACAAGCGCGATAAGTAGACCACAGCGGGGAAAAAAAGTGGCAGCAGAGAGTGTGATCGATGAAGATTTTTACAAAATAACAGGTCAGGCAGCGATGCGGAGATAAAAAAAGAGGCCATGCGGCCTCTTTTCATCGAATCATGCGTGCGCTTCTTTATACACTTCACGCTGCGGCTGACGGATCGTCGTGGACAGCGCCAGCGAAATAATCAGCAGGGCAAAGATAACGCAGAAAGTGACATAGAACCCGCCAAACAGCGAGGCAATCAGCGAGCCGCAAATACTGCCGATACCGAAGCCGAGATAAATGACACCGTAGTTTTTCGCCAGGTTGTTCAGGCCAAAGAACTCGCTCACCAGCGACGGGAAGACGGTAATGGTGCCGCCGAAGTTAAAGGCCACGCAGGCAATCGCCGCAAAGAAGGTCGCTTCATTCAGTGGTGCAAACAGCAGTGCCGCCATTCCTACCAGCGAAACCACCTGCCCAATCGTAATCACGCGGATGCGGGCAATTTTGTCAGACAGAATACCGAGCACCAGGCGACCCGAGAGGTTGGCAATGGAGATGACCGTCACCGCATTCGCCGCCGTCGCGGCATCCAGTTTTACCATCCCTTGCGCGATATCTTTCGCCACACCGATAACATACAGACCGCTCATGCAGGCCGTCAGGAACATCACCGCCAGCATCCAGTACTGCGGCTTACGCATGGACTGCGCGAGGGTGAAATCGTTCTCTACCACGCCGTTAACGGATTTCACTTCCTGCTGCGGGGCATCTTTCATCAGCGTAGCGCCAAACAGGATCATCACCAGGACGATTGCGCCCCAGATCATAAACGTTTTTTCGAGGCCAACGGATGCCAGCAGTTGGGAGTCGATAAATTTAAAGCCGAGGCTGCCCAGGCCATAGGAGCCGATGGCGAACGCGGAGATTAAGCCTTTACGCTCCGGGAACCACTTCACGCAGTTCGACAGCGTCAGCAGGTAACCTGCACCGTCTGCCAGCCCCACCAGCACGCCGGCGCTCAGCCACAGCATCATCAGGTTGCTGGAATGCGCCGTCAGGAAAAAGCCCAGCCCCAGCAGTATGCCGGACGCCATGGTCACACGCTTCACGCCAAAACGCTCCTGCAGCTTGCCCGCGACGGAAGACGAAATCGCCAGACCCAGACTCAGCAGGCCGAAGGAGAACGCTACCTGGCTGACCGGGGCGTCGAGTTTGTCGGAAAGCGCGCTGTTAAACAGGCTCCAGGTATAGACCGATCCCAGCGCGAACTGGGTAACGATGGTGCCGAAGAGCGTGAGCCAGCGCGTACGGTTATAGGTTGATGTGTTCATGGCCGTTGTCCTGCAACAGAAATTAAGGGAATTCGCTGAGGACAACGATAAACAAAACCTTAATACCGATGGGGTAAAACGTCATGAAATGCAGGAAGAACGGAATGAAATGCCTGGAATCGGGAATGAATGACCTTGCCGGGGAAGAAAGCGATGGCAGGTTAGTGCCTGCTATCGCTGCAAAGCCTGTGGTCATTGTTTTTAAGATGTTATCGTAACGTTTAAAAAAGTAACAATACTAAAAATTCGCGCTCACCCCCAGGGTATAGAGAAACTCCTCACCAGTGGTGGTGCGTTCCCCCTGAGCCAGCGACGCATAGGCCGCCATGTGCGTATTAAACGGAATGTCTGTTCCCACGGTGACGTCCATCCAGTTACCACTTTGAACAGGGGCTGGCGTTTGAGGCATGCCAAACTGCGATTTCCACTGGTTTTCACCAAACTGCTGGTTATAGCTAATCTGTGCCCAGGGACGAAGATCGCCGTACTGGGTATTCACGCGCCAGCCTAGCGTACTCACGCTGGCATGCCAGAGCGGATCGGCGAGCGTCTGCGTCGTCGCGCTATCACCAAACTCATTGATCATCATCGGCGTAGAGCCGTCATACCGCCAGGCCATCACCGGACCGGTGGTTACCCGCGCCGAAACCGGAAAATTCCAGCCTACGCTCATCGCCGCTTCCGTTTTAGCACCAGATGGCAGAGCCAGGGCCAGCCCCGGCGAATTTTGGGAAGACTGAATTCGCTCAGCCAGAATATCCTCGTAACGCGGTTGGTGATCCGCGTCCCATGTATAGCGTTCAGCCGTATTATTTTGGGCGTCTGAAACGATATATTCCTGTTGCCAGGCAGACGCTGTATTACACAACAACAGGCAGGCTGAAATCCCCACCAGGCCAGAAGCGGCATGGCGACCACTGATTTTTTTTATCATCATCAAAGCGACCCCAGAGAGAGCCGAATTCGGCGATATTTGTCGTTATTCAGGAAGACTTGAGAGAGCATATGGCCCTGTATTAACTATTGTCTTTATAGTAAACACGTCAAGCCAGTCAGAACGAAATTTTTGCGAAATCAGTATCAATAAGGGAGAGGACGAATGGAACGTTGCGGTTGGGTTAGCCAGGATCAGCTTTATATCGACTATCACGATCGGGAATGGGGCATACCGGAGACGGATGGCAAAAAACTCTTTGAGATGATCTGCCTGGAGGGCCAGCAGGCAGGATTATCATGGATTACGGTACTGAAGAAACGCGAAAACTACCGCAACGCCTTCCACCAGTTCGATCCCGTTGCCGTCGCCGCCATGACCGAAGATGACGTAGAACGGCTGGTGCAGGATGCCGGTATCATCCGCCATCGCGGTAAAATCCAGGCCATCATCGGCAACGCCCGCGCCTGGCTGGCGATGGAACAAAACGGCGAACCGTTCTCAGCGTTTGTCTGGTCGTTCGTGAATAACGATCCGCAAATCACGCAGGCCGCCACGCTGGCGGAGATCCCGGCGTCCACGCCTGCGTCGGACGCGCTCTCTAAAGCGCTGAAAAAACGCGGCTTTAAGTTTGTCGGCTCCACCATCTGCTACGCCTTTATGCAGGCCTGTGGTCTGGTCAACGACCATGTCACCGGCTGCTTCTGTCATCCGGGGAGGCAACATGATCCGCAAATGGCAAAGTGAAAATGCCGATCCGCTCCTGAGCCTGTGGCTTGAAAGCACCACCGAGGCGCACCCGTTTATTAGCGCAAGCTACTGGCAAGAGAATGAAGCCATGGTGCGGGAGGTCTACCTGCCCGCGGCAGAAACCTGGGTGTGGGAAGAAGAAGGCGCGCCGCGCGGGTTTATCAGCGTCATACAGTCGCAGTTTGTGGGGGCGCTGTTCGTTACGCCTGCGTATATCGGGCACGGTATTGGACGCGCGCTGCTGAACCATGTTCAACAGCGCTTCCCGCACTTAAGCCTGGAGGTGTATCAGAAAAACGTCCGGGCGGTGAATTTCTATCATGCTCAGGGCTTTCGCATCGAAGACAGCGCCTGGCAAGATGATACTCAGCACCCGACGTGGATCATGAGCTGGCAGGCGGATCAAACGCCGTTAAGGTAAGCTCGGGCCCCTCATATTTCTCGACCCAGGCCAGCGCCGTGTTCCCCGCGCAACCGTTCCCCAGCTTCGAGCTGGGGAGATCTTTGGTCAGCACGTTAACCGCCCCGTTTTTACAGATACCGCCTTCGGCGGGCTCAAGGTCGGGCCATGCCCCCTGGTGAATACAGATCACGCCCGGCTTAATCCCGTCACTGACCACCGCTCCTGCCAGCACCTGTCCACGCGAGTTCCAGACGCGCACCACGTCGCCGTCTGCAATCCCGCGGGCTTTCGCGTCAAAAGTATTCAGCGTAATCGGCTCTCGCCCGGCAACCGCATACTGCTCACGCAGTGAGGTGTAGTTAAGCTGGCTGTGGAGACGATGCGCGGGATGAGCAGACAATATCTGGAGCTGTTCCGGCAGCGCATTGCCGTGCCACTCGTCCGGCTCCAGCCACGAAGGGTGTGGCGGACAATCGGCATAACCAAAGCTGGCGATGCGCTCGCTGTAGATCACAATCTTGCCGCTCTCCGTTTTCAGCGGATGGTTTTCCGGGTCCCGGCGGAAATCGGCGAAACGGACAAACCGGGCGTTCTGTTCGCTTTCCGGCATTTCGAGAATCTGGTTCGCCTCCCAGAACTCAGCAAATGGCGGAAGCGTCACGCCCTGCGCCGCACCGCGCTGCCCGGCGATCTGATAGAAACTCTCCAGCCACTGCAGGTCATTTTTCCCTTCGGTAAAGCGTTCGCGACCGCCCGCTTCCCACAGCTCGCTCAGTTCGGCAAATACGTCAAAATCATCACGCGCTTCATCACGCGGGGCCACAACGCGCTTCATCGGTACCATATGCTGGTTGCTGTAATCGCCGGTCATGGTGAGATCGTTACGTTCAAACGACGTGGTCGCCGGCAGCACGATATCGGCGTGTTTGGCCGAGGCGGTCCAGAAGCACTCGGAAATCACCACCAGCTCAGGCTTTTGCCAGGCGCGGATCAGGCGATTGGTATCCTGGTGGTGCGTAAAGTTCGCCCCGCCCGCCCACCAGACAAACTTAATGTCCGGGAAGTGGCGGTCCAGACCGTTGTGCTGATAAAAACCGCCCGGCTTTTCCAGGGCTTCAACGATCCGCGCCACCGGAATTTTATCCACGGCATCCACGCCGCCCTGCACCGAGCCTTGCAGGGACGCCAGCACCGCCGCTTTACGCGTTGGGTTACCGCCGTTCGCAAAATGATAGGAAAGACCAAAACCGCCCCCCGGCGTACCAATCTGTCCAAGCATTGCGGCAAGCGTCACCAGCATCCAGTGTTTCTGCTCGCCGAACTGCTGGCGCTGCATCCCCCAGCCGGACATTAACATCGTGGTGTTTTTATGGAACAGCCCCGCCAGTTCGCGGATTTTAGCCGCAGGAATGCCACAAATTTCTGCGGCCCACTCTGCCGTTTTCACTACCCCATCGGACTGGCCCGTCAGGTAGTCGGCGAATTTGTCGAAGCCAGAGGAGCAGCGGGCGAGGAAATCGCGGTCGTGCCAGCCGTTCTCCAACAGCGTATGGGCGATGCCCAGCATCATCGCCACGTCGGTGCCCATATGCGGAGCAATCCACTCGGCGCTGTCGCCGAAGAAATCCATGGTTTCAGAGCGCATCGGATCAATGCAGATGATGCGCTTGCCGCTTTTGCGCAGCGCGTCGAAATACCCAATCCCCTGCTCGTCGCTGGCATTCCAGGCAATTTTCAGCGTATTCAGCGGATTGGCGCTCCACAGCACCACCACGTCGGTGTGCTCCAGCACCAGCGGCCAGCTTGTCTGCTGCTGGTACACTTCGTTCCCCCCCACGACGTACGGCATGATCGCCTGCGCCGCGCCAGTGGAGTAATCACCCAGATGACCGGTATAGCCTCCTGCCAGGCTCATGTAGCGCTGCAGCAGCGTCGAGGCCTTGTGCAGCACGCCGTTCGAACGCCAGCCGTAAGAGCCGGCGAAAATGGATGACGGACCGTAGCTGTCGCGGATGCGCTTATGCTGGGCGTGGATCAGCGCCAGCGCGTCATCCCAGCTCACGCGAACAAACTCATCCTGACCACGGATCCCCTGCGGCTTGTCCGGCGAGGCCAGAAAACCTTTACGCACCATCGGCCAGCGCACGCGCGTTTTGCTGTGCACCTGATCGCGAACGACGGTCTGTAACGAGTTGGGATGTTGTGTTGGCAGTGCCCCACGGGACGACAGAACATTTTCGCCATCGGTTTCGACCAGCATCGGCCCCCAGTGGGCGGCGGTCAGAATGGTTTTTGTTGAGGTGCTCAAGCGTGCGCTCCTGGTTGCGTGCAGGTTTTACGGCCTTCTCGGTGAGGCCGTTTATGGTTTGTCACAAATTTCAGAGTTATACCCGGAATTTTCTCCGTATCTGGACGTCATAATCAACTGCCACGCTCGCCGTGGCAAAGAATAAAAAGGATTAAGGAAAGAAGATGAAAAAACGCGTACTCGTTATTGCCGCTCTGGTGAGCGGTGCACTGGCTGTTTCTGGCTGCACAACCAACCCTTACACCGGTGAGCGCGAAGCGGGTAAATCCGGCATCGGCGCGGGCATCGGCTCGCTGGTAGGCGCAGGCGTTGGGGCGCTCTCCTCCTCCAAGAAAGACCGCGGTAAAGGTGCGCTGATTGGCGCAGCGGCGGGCGCGGCTCTGGGCGGCGGCGTTGGTTATTACATGGACGTACAGGAAGCAAAACTGCGCGACAAAATGAAGGGAACCGGGGTGAGCGTCACCCGCAGCGGCGATAACATCATCCTGAACATGCCGAACAACGTCACCTTTGACAGCAGCAGCGCAACGCTGAAACCCGCGGGTGCGAACACCCTCACCGGCGTGGCAATGGTGCTGAAAGAGTACAACAAGACCGCCGTGAACGTGATTGGCTACACCGACAGCACCGGCAGCCAGGATCTGAACATGCGCCTGTCCCAGCAACGCGCCGATTCCGTGGCCAGCTCGCTGATCACCCAGGGCGTTGAAGCGAACCGCATCCGCACCAGCGGCATGGGCCCTGCCAACCCTATCGCCAGCAACAGCACGGCGGAAGGCAAAGCGCAGAACCGTCGTGTAGAGATTACGTTGAGTCCAATTCAGTAATCGCATTTCCCCCTCTCCCCGTGGGAGAGGGTCGGGGTGAGGGTATCAGACCGCACACCCCGGCATGAACCACTTGCCATCGTTGATTTTCCCGCTAAGGTATTCTCACTAAATTCAGGGAAATCAGCGATGAGCAAACCAGCCCGGGCCACCATCAGCGACGTGGCGAAAGCCGCCAAAACCGGTAAAACCAGCATTTCGCGCTACCTTAACGGCGAGAAACACCTGCTGTCCGATGCGCTGCTGGCGCGTATTGAACAGGCCATTGCCGATCTCGACTACCGTCCCAGCCTTATGGCACGCGGGCTCAAACGCGGCCGCACCCGTCTGATTGGCCTTATCATCGCCGATATCACCAACCCCTACTCCGTCAACGTCCTCAGCGGTATCGAGGCCGCCTGTCGCGAGAAGGGTTTCACGCCGCTGGTCTGTAATACCAATAATGAAGTCGACCAGGAGCTGCACTATCTCGATCTGCTGCGCAGCTATCAGGTCGAAGGAATTGTGGTTAACGCGGTAGGCATGCGTGAAGAGGGCCTGAACCGCCTGCAGCAATCCTCCCTGCCCATGGTCCTTATCGATCGTAAAATCCCGGAATTCGCCTGCGATGTGGTTGGGCTGGATAACACCCAGGCAGCCACAACCGCTACCGAGCACCTGATCGAACAGGGCTTCGAGGCGATTCTGTTCCTGAGCGAACCGCTGGGCATGGTAAATACCCGACGCGATCGCCTGGCGGCATTTCGCGCCACGCTTGCACGTTATCCCGGCGTCATCGCCGAAAATGCCGAAACGCCGCTTCACGAAGCCGACCAGCTCGACAATACCCTGCGCCAGTTCCACACCCGACATCGCGGGATGCGCAAAGCCGTTATCTCCGCCAACGGGGCGCTGACGCTGCAGGTCGCCCGCTCCCTCAAGCGCATTGGCCTGCACTGGGGCAGCGACATCGGTCTGCTGGGCTTTGATGAACTGGAGTGGGCGGAGCTGGCAGGCGTTGGTATCACGACCCTCAAACAGCCCACCTGGCAGATTGGCTATGCCGCTGTAGAACAAGTGGTTCGTCGTATTGAAGGCACCAGCGATGCCGTACGCGAGCAGGTCTTCTCCGGCGAGCTGATCGTTCGCGGCTCCACCGCCCGTTAATTTCCCCTTGTGATAGCGATCATAAATTCGACATCCTGACCTTTTCTTTGGAACCGGTTCCATCTAGCGTAATAGTATTGATATGTTGCGATGGAGTCCGAAGATGGGCAGGAAAATTATGGTGGTCACCGCCGCGTACGGCGCGGAACAGGTGCGACAGGCTGGCGGTCAGCGGGCGATGCTTCCCGTTATTGCAGGTGCAGGGGCAGACGGCGTGGAGATCCGCCGGGAACTGTTCAGCAGCGAAGAGCTGCTGGCGCTGCCTGCGCTGGGCGAATCCATTGAGCTGCTCGGCCTGCTGGCGTGCTACTCCGCCCCCGCCGCCCTGTTTATGCCCGACGGCACCCTCAACCCGGACCTGACCCGCTACCTCTCTGAGGCCAGCACCCTTAACGCCCTGTGGCTGAAGGTTTCCCTGGGCCATTTCCGCGACGCGCAGCCTCTCGACGCCCTGCGTAGCCTGCTGAACGCCAGCGGTATGGCGCTTGTCGTGGAGAACGATCAGACCGACTGCGGTCAGCTCGCGCCGATGCAGCGCTTCCAGGCCGCCTGTCGGGAAATGGCGTTGCCCGTCACGCTGACCTTCGACATGGGCAACTGGCTGTGGGTGGGCGATTCGCCTGAGGAGGCCGCGCGTCGCCTGGCCCCTGCGGTGAGCTATATCCACGTTAAAGCCGCCGTGCCGCATAAAGATAACTTCCGCGCCGTGGCGCCGGACCACGCCGATGCGCGCTGGCTGGATCTGCTCGGCCAGCTGCCTGCCGATGCCCCGCGCGGTATCGAGTTCCCGCTGGAAGGGACGGATTTAACCGCCGTTACCCGCCATTACGTCAATCTGCTGCGCGAGGAGTAAACCATGCACAAGACGCTGGATGTCATCACGATCGGCGAAGCCATGGCGATGTTTGTCGCCACTGAAACGGGCGAACTGAGCGCGGTAGAGCACTTTATCAAGCGCGTGGCGGGCGCAGAGCTGAACGTCGCGACCGGACTGGCGCGTCTCGGCCTGAACGTCGGCTGGGTCAGCCGCGTGGGGGACGACAGCTTTGGCCATTTCGTCCTCGACTCGCTGAAAAAAGAGGGTATTGATGCCGCAGGTGTCACCCTTGATGGACGCTTCCCTACCGGCTTTCAGCTTAAATCTAAAGTCGAAAATGGAACCGATCCCATTGTGGAGTATTTCCGTAAAGGATCGGCGGCAAGCCACCTCTCTGTGGCGGATTACCACGCCGACTATTTCGCCTTCACGCGCCACCTGCACCTGAGCGGTGTGGCGGCAGCGCTCTCTGCCAGCTCGTATGAACTGCTGGATCATGCGGCAACGGCCATGAAGTCGCAGGGCAAAACGATCTCTTTCGATCCGAACCTGCGCCCGGTGCTGTGGAAAAGCGAAGCGGAAATGGTCGAGAAGCTCAACCGCCTGGCGTTCCAGGCGGACTGGGTGCTGCCGGGCCTGAAAGAAGGGATGATCCTGACTGGCGAAAGCACGCCGGAAGGCATTGCCGATTTCTACCTGAATCAAGGGGTAAAAGCGGTGGTGCTGAAGACCGGTGCCGATGGCGCATGGTTTAAGACGGCCGATGGTGAACAGGGCGCGGTCGCCGCGGTGAAGGTTGAGAACGTGGTCGACACCGTCGGCGCGGGCGATGGCTTTGCCGTGGGCGTTATTAGCGCGCTGCTGGAAGGCAAATCACTGCAGCAGGCCGTCGCGCGTGGCAACAAGATTGGCTCGCTGGCCATTCAGGTGCAGGGCGACAGCGAAGGATTGCCAACGCGTGTGCAGCTCAACGAATAGATCCCCTCACCCCAGCCCTCTCCCCAAAGGGGAGAGGGAGCAAATCATCCCCTCGCCCCTTTGGGGAGAGGGTTAGGGTGAAGGGCATAAATTACACTCAACAAAACAAGCCACCGTGTACCCTACAGACAACGGCGGTAACAACCTCAACAACAGAGGCAAGCCTATGAACAGTTCGACCAATGCAGTAAAACGCTGGTGGTACATCATGCCAATCGTGTTTATCACGTACAGCCTGGCGTACCTTGACCGTGCCAACTTCAGCTTCGCGTCCGCGGCGGGGATCACAGAGGACCTTGGCATCACCAAAGGTATCTCCTCCCTGCTGGGTGCCCTTTTCTTCCTGGGCTACTTCTTCTTCCAGATCCCCGGTGCGATTTATGCGGAACGCCGCAGCGTGCGCAAGCTGATCTTCGTCTGCCTGATCCTGTGGGGTGCCTGCGCGTCACTGACCGGCGTGGTGAACAATATTCCTGCCCTGGCCGCCATTCGCTTTATCCTCGGTGTCGTTGAGGCGGCGGTCATGCCGGCGATGCTGATCTACATCAGCAACTGGTTTACCAAATCCGAACGCTCGCGCGCGAATACCTTCCTGATCCTCGGTAACCCGGTCACGGTACTGTGGATGTCGGTGGTGTCTGGCTACCTGATCCAGGCCTTCGGCTGGCGCGAGATGTTTATCATCGAAGGGGTACCCGCGATTATCTGGGCATTCTGCTGGTGGGTGCTGGTAAAAGATAAGCCTGCACAGGCAAAGTGGCTTTCCGAAGATGAAAAAGCCGCACTGCAGGCGCAGTTGGATAAAGAACAGCAGGGGTTGAAGGCGGTACGCAACTACGGCGAAGCCTTCCGCTCCCGCAACGTTATCCTGCTCTGCGCGCAGTATTTTACCTGGAGTATCGGCGTGTACGGCTTTGTGCTGTGGCTGCCGTCGATTATCCGCAGCGGCGGAGAAAACCTCGGCATGGTTGAGGTGGGCTGGCTCTCTTCCGTACCGTATCTCGCCGCGACCATCGCCATGATCGTCGCATCATGGGCATCGGACAAGCTGCAGAACCGTAAGCTGTTTGTCTGGCCGCTGCTGCTGATCGCTGCCTTTGCGTTCATTGGCTCATGGGCCGTCGGCGCGAATCACTTCTGGGCCTCTTACGCCCTGCTGGTCATTGCCGGTGCCGCCATGTACGCCCCGTACGGTCCGTTCTTTGCCATCATCCCGGAAATGCTGCCGCGTAACGTCGCGGGCGGTGCAATGGCATTGATTAACAGTATGGGTGCGCTGGGGTCGTTCTGCGGCTCCTGGTTTGTGGGCTACCTGAACGGTGCCACCGGCAGCCCGTCTGCATCGTACATCTTTATGGGGGTAGCGCTTTTCGCCTCCGTGTGGCTTACTCTGATTGTTAAGCCTGCTAATAATCAACAGCACCCCGTCGGTGCACGCCACGCCTGAATCCTTAAAAATCAACGGAGATTAGCATGAAGCCGTCCGTCATTTTGTATAAAGCACTGCCGGAAGATCTGCAGAAACGCCTGGAAGAACACTTCACCGTTACGCAGGTGAAAAACCTGAGCCCGGAGACCGTGGCGCAGCACGCCGACGCGTTCGCGAGCGCCGAAGGCCTGCTGGGTTCAAGCGAAAAAGTGGATATCGCCCTGCTGGAGAAAATGCCGAAGCTTCGTGCTACCTCTACCGTTTCAGTAGGTTATGATAACTTCGACGTGGATGCCCTGAACGCCCGTAAAATCCTGCTGATGCACACGCCGCATGCCCTGACGGAAACCGTGGCCGACACGCTGATGGCGCTGGTACTCAGCACGGCCCGTCGCGTGGTGGAAGTGGCCGAGCGTGTGAAAGCCGGCGAATGGACGAAAAGCATTGGGCCGGACTGGTTCGGCGTGGATGTGCATGGCAAAACGCTGGGCATCGTGGGTATGGGGCGTATCGGGCTGGCGCTGGCGCAGCGCGCGCATTTCGGCTTCAACATGCCGATTCTGTATAACGCGCGCCGTCGTCACAGTGAAGCAGAAGAACGCTTCAACGCGCGTTACTGCGAGCTGGATACGCTGCTGCAGGAAGCCGATTTTGTCTGCCTGATCCTGCCGCTGACGGATGAAACGCGCCATCTGATCGGCAAATCCGCGTTTGAAAAAATGAAGAAGTCCGCCATCTTCATCAACGCGGGTCGCGGCCCGGTGGTGGATGAGAAGGCGCTGATTGAGGCGCTGCAAAACAGCGAGATCCACGCCGCGGGTCTGGACGTGTTTGAACAGGAGCCGCTGCCGGTAGATTCCCCGCTGCTGAGCATGCCAAACGTCGTCGCCCTGCCACACATCGGCTCTGCTACCCACGAGACGCGCTACAATATGGCGGCGACGGCAGTAGATAACCTGATAGCCGCGCTTGCTGGAAAAGTGGATAAGAACTGTGTTAACCCGCAGATCCAACACTAGAAACGAAAAAACCCGCCAGAAGGCGGGTTTTTGAATTTTGTGCTACTGGGTTGGAAGCTTACAGGCTTACAACGTTACCAGCTGCTGGGCCTTTAGCGCCGCTTTCAATGGTGAAGGAAACTTTCTGACCTTCGTCCAGAGATTTGTAGCCATCGTTCTGGATAGCAGAGAAGTGTACGAACACGTCTTTAGAGCCATCGTCAGGAGTGATGAAGCCGAAACCTTTATCAGCGTTGAACCATTTAACCAGACCAGTCATTTTAGCAGACATAGAAATTACCTTATTAACAAATATATTGTGCCTTCCGGCTTGATGGATTGCGTTACAGATTTTTAAGCGATGAAGGAAGGGTCACTACGAAGGGTATCTATGGATAACAATCTGGACTGCTTTACTAAACTGCTTTAGGTCTGTGTAACAAACCGACGCAGACAGTTATACCGATGTGGTAGAGGAATGACAAGCGTTATTTTCTGAATGCCGAAAAAAACCCCGCCTGAGGCGGGGTTTTTCGGTTTATTCTGTGGCAGCGACTGCTGCGCCCCACGCCTGGCTAAAGGCCTGGTGCTGTGCGGCCAGCGGCCCAATCAGCGTATTGTACTGACTTGCCTGCTGCGAGGTCGGGAACTGAATGCCGTTGGCAACGAAGCTCACCTGCGTACCCTGCTGGGAGATAAAATCTCCGACCTGAACCAGCTGCTGAGTGAAGACTTGCGCGGCCGGGATCAGCGGTTGTATCGCTTCAGACGGTTTCGTCACCACTTTCTCATACACTTTATCGAAGACCGGTTTGAGGTCCTCGCCCTGCTTCAGCGCAGAACGTGACGCGTCAGCCTGCATTTTCGCATTCTGCAGTTGCTGGCTCAGCACGCCGAGCGCGCCGTTGGACTGGCGCAGCGGCTCGCGCTGAGTCATATAATCCTGGGGAACACGGATGGCGTTCACGCTATCCACTACCGGGCGGATACCGGAGTCCATCGCCTGACTCACCTGCTGTGAATACCCATAAAGAATGGCGTAATCGGACACAAAGGGGCCAAACTGTTTTTTCTGATCCGCAGTCAGCGTCGGCAACCGCTCGCCGCTGCGCATCACTGTATTCTGCAGAAAATCGATAAACGCTTTGCGCTGATCGCCTTCTTTATCAAAACACCCACTCAGGCTAACAACCATCAACAACGCCGCAATAGGCGCAAACCAGCGAGAGCAGGACTTTCCTGTCGCCATTTTATTACTCCTTTCACCCAAAAAAGCGCACACCGGCACACGCGTGCCCGACGCTGACAAGGATAGTCCAGGTCAGCCTTGCAAGATACTCTTTTCATGTAAAACGGCTATTGCCGATTTATTTCTTACTATTTACAAAAAAATACCTGGCGAAGCCGACATATGGTTAATCAGGTAATTAGCATAACTATCCATATAGCTGAATCGGATAAAGCGATCGTTACCGCACGATTAATCACAGCCGTTACGATCCTGGGTTTGTATTAGGGACTATTCTTAATTGGCTCTCTGATGTTCTTGATCACGATGTGAGATTTAAGAGGAGTTCTCAATGGAATATAAAGATCCTGAGTTTGAGCTGCTGAGCAGTCTGGAACAGATCGTTTTTAAAGATGTACCGCAGACCATTACCCTGCAACAAAAATCCAATCCCTTTACAGAATATGAGCAATTGCGCAAAGGGACAGGACTGAAAACGGAAGAATTCGCCAGAGCGATGGGTGTCAGCGTGGCTATGGTGCTGGAGTGGGAGTCAAAACGAGAGAAACCCACCCCAACCGAGTTAAGGCTGATGCGCCTGATTCAGGCCAACCCTGCACTCAGCAAACAGATAGCGTAGTGAAGATTGAATGCCCCCGCCTCTGCGGGGGCTTGTGTTTAAAGGCTCTCGAAACGCCAGCCCGTCTCCTCCCACACCATCTCATGCGTCAACGTTAACCCTTTTAAAAACGCATCATCGTGTGACACCACCAGCAGCGCGCCGGGGAAACCCGCCAGTGCCGCTTCAATGGCCTGCACCGAGGCCAGATCCAGATGGTTGGTCGGTTCATCCAGCAGCAGGAGCTGCGTGGCCTCCGCGCGCCATAGCACGCAGGCCAGCGCAGCCTTCAGACGCTCGCCGCCGCTCAGTTCCGCCAGCGGAAGCGAAACTTTATCGGCCCCCAGTTGAAGCTGGGCTAAACGGGTTCGTAACATGCCCTCTTCCAGGGGCGTATTGCCCAGGTTGAGGTGCGTCATGACCGACTGCGAGAGATCGAGCCGGGAAAGATGCTGATCGAGATAAGCGCAGCTGACCGACACCTTACAGGTTCCTGAACGCGGGCGAATGTCGCCGAGGATTGTTTTCAACAGCGTCGATTTCCCGCAGCCGTTCGGCCCTTTTAGCGCCACGCGCATCGGTCCATCGATCCGCCAGTTGAGTGGTGGTAAAGACACATGCGGCAGCACCAGATCCTCCAGCACCAGCACCTGTTTGCCTTCCGGAATCTGGCTCCCCGGCAGGGTGAACATCACAGGGTTATCTTCGTCAACCCGCTCACACGCCTTGTTTACCGCGGCGTTCAGGGCTTCATTTTGCTCGCTATGCTGCTTTTTCCATGAGCCGATCCGCTCCTTCGCCGCGCCTTTGTATTTGACCCGTTCAAACGACGCGATATTCAGGGTATCGACGGTGCGCAATGTTTTTGCTGAACGCCGCTGGCTGTCGTCATGCTCTTTTTGCATGCGTGCGCGGGTGCGTTTGCGCTCCGTGGCAGCATGCTCCAGCGCCGCTCGGGCCGCCTGCTGTTCGGCATCGCGCTGGGTTTGATAATCCGCATAATTCCCGCCGTAGCTGCGCAGGCCGCCGCTGCTCAGCTCAAGGATACGCGGCACCTTCGCCAGCAGTTCGCGGTCATGGGAGGCAACCAGCACACCGCCCTGATAACGGGCAAGCTGGTCGTGGAACCACGCCCTGCCTTGTCGATCGAGATGGTTTGTGGGTTCGTCCAGCAGCAGATAATCCGCTTCAGCAGTAAATGCACCGCACAGCAGCGCGCGAATGCGCTCGCCGCCGCTGAGCTCACCGGCTGGCTTATCAGGATCAAACGGCGGAAGTTTTGCCCGGGTAAACGCCTCGCCCAGACGTTCAGCTAAATCCCACAATCCATCAAGCGTTTCCAGATCGTCAGGCTGGTAATCACCGCTGTCGATGCGCGCTCGCGCCGCGAAGATGGCCTCGAACCCGAGCAGTTCAGCCAGCGTCGTGTGCGGCAAAATGTCCTGCTGCTGAGCCACATAAACATGTGTTCCGGTACGTTCGATATGCCCGCTTGCAGGCTCATCAAGCCCCGCCAGCAGACGCAGCAGACGCGTTTTCCCGCTGCCGTTGCGGCCCACCAGCGCGCACAGGGAGGATTCCAGAGAAAGATTCAGCGGACCAAAAAGGGTATCGCCCGTCGGAAACTGACAGGTGACCTGATGCAAAATAAAAGAAGGGGACTGCGCAAAATGAGCCATAAGCACTCCTGAATGAAATCAAAACATCCCCTGCCGACGCGGTGGCGTTTAGCAAGGATCGAAATTCATCAGTCGTGTTTGTTCATTTTTGGGGGGCGCTCCAGAGCGAGAAATTTAACGGAGATAAGGATAGCGGTAATGGGTTGACCATTTCAAGGTTAAATTTTGGACGGCTTATACTCCCTCTCCCTTTGGGATGAGGGATCCCCACAAATTAATGCGAGCAGTGAACAATCCCCTCGCCCCTTTTGGGAGAGGGTTAGGGTGAGGGGGAGCATACGGCTCTGGTGGTCATTCCGCTCACTTTATGTTCCTTGCTACTCTGTAGCGATAATACCCGTGAGCGTGCCAGGGTGGCTCAGTCGCCACCACCCTGGCTACCCGGGCTCCCGGCGGTAAATCGCCACTACGCGGTACCTTCGGCTTATTCCTTCCGGCTTATCGGGGACGGGCGGAGGTAACATCCCTGTAAAGCCCGCCCTCTCGGCGCATCCCTGCGCCTCGCCCCGGCCGGAAGGCAAACGCCTCAGCAATTTACAGCCGGACCATAGCGTCGCTGTAAGACCTCTGCCCGCAGTATGCTTTTCGTTGCGGTAATTTTGCGAGTCTCTTTCCAGAAATGGTAATATCCTCAGTGGCATAGCTCAAATCTGTTGCCGCCTGTTTTGATGAGCAGTAAGTTCTCTTCGCACCTGCAAAATCAGGTGCCGGGTTTAGCATCCTGGCTTATCTTATCGGCGGCACATTATGTGCAGCATGCTTTGCTACATCTCAATGGTGGGCTGAGCAGGGGCATCGAGAGATGCGCCGGTATCCGATAAGGCCGGTAATGCTAACTCTGTTCAGTCCACCACCAGCGAAATTAGCATTTCCGATGGTGGAAGCTTTATCACTTATCGGAGGCTGCCAATATGGCTACTACCCCAACCCAAGTTCATTCTTTAATCACCCTGCCCTTCAACCATGCCACCGACTTCACCGAACTGGCGGATAACTGCGAACGTTTTACCGACGCACTGGTAGATTGCGAAGAACCCGCCCCAAAAATGGCGCTTTACGGCAGACTTTATGCCTGTCTGAATCTTCTGCAACCCACGCTTCTGGATCCTGTTCCGGACGCTTTAAAAGCCAGCCTGACCGTGAAGGAACTCCCGTCACGCGTTCCGGCTTTCGAACCCGAATGCGATCAGCTGGGGCGCTACTGTCAGGAGCTTACGCAGATGCTGATGAACGGCTCACTGCCGCGACAATCTGAAATCGTGATGGAAGATTTGCTGTGCGAGCTGGTCAGCTACTTTGCTGATACGCTGAAGGCACCGCGCTGGCTGCAGACAGACGAAGGCACAATCGCGATCGGCTAAACCTGCCGGATGGCGCTGCGCTTATCCGGCCTGCAAAAGACCCATAAAAAAACCCGCCGAAGCGGGTTTTTAGCATTTGTAACAGCGGGCACATTACTGCAGCAGCGAAATATCCGCTACGCGCAGGAACAGCTCGCGCAGTTTCTCGAGCATAGAGAGACGGTTAATACGCAACTCTTTATCTTCTACGTTCACCATCACTTTCTCGAAGAAGGCGTCGATAACGTCACGCAGCTCGGCCAGCTCCACCAGCGCTTCCTGGTAGCGGCCTTCCGCGAAGTACGGCTCGAGCTTATCGCGCAGCACCACAACCTGCATCGCCAGAGCGATCTCTTCCGGCTCTTTCAGGGTTGCGGCGTTCACGCGCTCGTTCAGCGTCTCGTCGGATTTCGCCAGAATGTTGGATACACGCTTGTTGGCCGCGGCCAGGGCAGATGCCACTTCCAGGGTACGGAAGTGGGAAACCGCCTTCATACGCGCATCGAAATCAGCCGGACGGGTCGGACGACGCGCCAGCACCGCCTGAATGGTGTCAACGGAGTAACCTTCGTCCTGATACCAGGCGCGGAAACGGCCGAGCATAAAGTCGATCACGTCATCCACAACGTTCGCGTTGGTCAACTTGTCGCCGTACAGACGCACCGCTTCTTCGGTCAGGGTCTGCAGATCGAGGTTCAGGTTCTTCTCAACGATGATACGCAGCACGCCCAGCGCAGCACGACGCAGCGCAAACGGGTCTTTGTCGCCTTTCGGATGCTGACCGATACCAAAGATACCCGCCAGGGTGTCCATCTTATCGGCAATCGCTACAGCGCAGGCCACCGGGTTGGACGGCAGATCGTCACCCGCAAAGCGCGGCTGATACTGCTCGTTCAGGGCCACGGCCACGTCTTCCGCTTCGCCATCGTGACGCGCATAGTGCATGCCCATCACGCCCTGGGTGTCGGTAAATTCGAACACCATGTTGGTCATCAGGTCGCACTTGGAGAGCAGGCCCGCACGCGTCGCGTGGTTAACGTCGGCACCGATTTCACGGGCAATCCAGCCGGACAGCTCCGCGATACGGTCGGTCTTGTCGCGCAGCGTACCCAGCTGCTGCTGGAACAGCACGGTCTGCAGGCGCGGCAGGTTATCTTCCAGACGCTTTTTACGGTCGGTATTGAAGAAGAACTCGGCATCCGCCAGACGCGGGCGCACCACTTTTTCGTTACCGGAGATAATCTGGCTCGGATCTTTCGATTCGATGTTCGCCACGAAAATGAAGTTTGGCAGCAGCTTGCCGTCGTTGGCATAGACCGGGAAGTACTTCTGGTCACCCTTCATGGTGTACACCAGCGCTTCAGCCGGAACGGCCAGGAATTTCTCTTCGAACTTCGCGGTCAGCACAACAGGCCATTCAACCAGAGAGGTGACTTCTTCCAGCAGGCTGTCGCTCAGGTCGGCATTACCGCCAATCTTGCGCGCCGCTTCTTCCGCGTCCGCCTTAATTTTGGCTTTACGCTGTTCGTAGTCGGCAATGACCTTACCGCGCTCCAGCAGGATTTGCGGGTACTGGTCGGCATTGTCGATGGTGAACTCAGGCTCGCCCATGAAGCGGTGGCCGCGGATCACGCGATCGGACGCCACGCCCAGAATGGTGGCCGGAATAACGGTATCGCCCAGCAGCAGGGTCACGGTGTGAACCGGACGCACGAAGTGAACGTCAGACGCGCCCCAGCGCATCAGCTTAGGAATCGGCAGCTTAGCCAGCGAGGTTGCGATCATGTTCGGCAGCAGCGCTTCCGCGCTTTCGCCTTTCACGTGCGCACGATACAGCAGCCACTCGCCTTTATCGGTGGTCAGACGCTCGGCCTGATCAACGGTAATGCCGCAGCCGCGCGCCCAGCCCTCAGCCGCTTTGCTCGGCTTGCCTTCCGCGTCGAACGCCTGGGCAATCGCCGGGCCACGTTTTTCGACTTCACGATCCGGCTGAGAGGCCGCCAGATTTGCCACTTTCATCGCCAGACGGCGCGGTGCAGCAAACCACTCAATTTTACCGTGCGCCAGGCCAGCGTTATCCAGCTCGGCAGTCACGTTCGCAGCAAAAGATTCAGCCAGGCTGCGCAGGGCTTTTGGTGGCAGCTCTTCGGTGCCGATTTCCACCAGGAAAGTTTTCTCAGACATGGCCGCCTCTTATTTGTTTCGGTTGCACATCGGGAAGCCAAGGGCTTCACGGGACGCATAGTAAGCTTCTGCAACGGCTTTGGTCAGGGTACGAATACGCAGAATGTAGCGCTGACGTTCAGTCACGGAGATCGCTTTGCGGGCGTCCAGCAGGTTGAAGCTGTGGGCGGCCTTCAGAATACGCTCGTAGGCAGGCAGCGGCAGCGGAGTCTCCAGCGCCAGCAGCTGCTGCGCTTCTTTCTCGTACTGCTCGAAGCAGGTGAACAGGAAGTCCACGTCCGCGTATTCGAAGTTATAGGTGGATTGCTCCACTTCGTTCTGATGGAACACGTCGCCGTAGGTGGTTTTACCCAGCGGGCCGTCGCTCCAGACCAGGTCGTAAACGCTGTCTACGCCCTGAATGTACATGGCCAGACGTTCCAGACCGTAGGTGATTTCACCGGTGATTGGCTTACATTCCAGCCCGCCAACCTGCTGGAAATAAGTGAACTGGGTCACTTCCATGCCATTCAGCCACACTTCCCAACCGAGACCCCAGGCACCCAGCGTTGGGTTTTCCCAGTTGTCTTCCACGAAACGGATGTCGTGGATGGTTGGATCCATACCCAGCTCTTTCAGCGACCCGAGGTACAGTTCCTGAATGTTGTCGGGTGATGGCTTAATCACCACCTGGAACTGATAGTAATGCTGCAGACGGTTCGGGTTTTCACCGTAACGACCATCGGTCGGACGACGGGAAGGCTGCACATACGCGGTCGCCATTGGCTCTGGCCCCAATGCGCGCAGGCTGGTCATCGGGTGTGAAGTGCCGGCGCCGACTTCCATGTCCAAAGGTTGAACAATGGTACAGCCCTGACGAGCCCAGTAATCCTGTAAGGTCAGGATCAGGCCCTGGAAGGTCTTGGTATCAAACTTTTGCATAGTATTTCGTGCTGGATACGTGTGGTTTTAAATGGAAGGGACCAGTATACCCGCTGGCTGCAAGATATACAGTACGAAACGGGGTTGTTTAGGGAAAATTGGGAAATAAGCCTTCCGGCCAGAACGCTGGCGGCGTCTGGCTGTTGATTATGCGAGCAGACTAGCGCATGGAGAGATGTAAAAACTGACCGTCCGCATCAAACGAGCAGACAAAGCCCTCTTTACGCGCAGTATACCCTCTAAGCTCATAGCTGCCCTGAAAGCGCTCGAATCCGATGACGTTAATTTTCTGAACGTCCGAGTTATAGCGCCGGGCGGCCTGGTCTTTACAGAGCTCTTCCATATTCAGTGAACGCTCCGGGCTTATTTTACCCTGCTGCGCTTTTTGCACGGGTACTTCCTGTGGCGCACTGCATCCTGCCAGCATAAATAGCAGAAAGAGTGATACCACACGCTTCATCATCATTTTTATTACCGTCCTGGTCAGCGGCTGTTATTTTTAGTATCAACACTTTTATAGATTAAGGTCTGCCATTCTGCGAATCTCGCGGTCTCCCGGCAAGCCTGCACATAAAACTCAGAATTTTCCAAACGAAGACTTTTGGACAATGGTAGTCACACTCAATTTACAGGGAATACGAGGAACTGATGCCGTCAAAAATTAACTGGATTGATAACCTGCGAGGAATAGCGTGTCTGATGGTGGTCATGATCCACACGACGACCTGGTACGTCACGAATGCCCACAGCATCAGCCCCGTTAACTGGGATATTGCCAATATCCTCAACTCCGCGTCGCGCGTCAGCGTGCCGCTGTTTTTTATGATTTCCGGCTTTCTCTTTTTTGGCGAACGCAGCGCGCAGCCGAGGCACTTCATCCGCATCGCGGCCTGCCTGGGGTTCTACAGCGCCGTTGCCCTGCTCTATATCACCCTGTTCACCTCTATTAACGCCGGGTTATCCCTCAAATATTTGCTTCAAAAACCGGTGTTCTACCACCTGTGGTTCTTCTTCGCCATCATCGTTATTTATCTGGTCTCTCCGCTCATTCAGGTGAAAAACGTCAGCGGGAAAATGCTCCTGGCCCTGATGGTGGTGATCGGCATCGTCGCCAACCCGAATATGGTCTCGCAGAAAATCGACGGTTTCGAATGGTTGCCAGTGAACCTTTATATCAACGGCGATACCTTCTACTACGTGCTTTACGGCATGCTGGGGCGCGCCATCGGGATGATGGACACGCAAAAACGCGGTCTGAACTGGCTATGCGGGGCGCTGTTTATCGCCGGCGTGGCGGTGATTTCACGCGGGACGCTGCATGAGCTTCAGTGGCGCGGCAATTTTGCCGATACCTGGTATCTCTATTGCGGGCCGATGGTCTTTATCTGTGCCGTATCGCTGCTTACGCTCGTCAAAAACACCCTGAACGCGCGTCCCCTGCCCGTGCTGAGTCTTATCTCTCGCCACTCTCTCGGGATTTACGGTTCTCACGCGCTGGTGATCCACGCGCTGCGCACGAGAGGCGTTGAGCTAAAAAGCTGGCCGGTGCTGGATATCGTCTGGATTTTTGCCGCCACGCTGGCGATAAGCCTGCTGCTGTCGATGCTGCTGCAAAAAATAGATGCTCGCCGCTTCGTCAGTTAATGCTCCGCTGCCGGGCGCGATGGTACTGGCGCGGGGAGGAAAATCCTGCCGCCAGTGAAGCCTGCTCCACGCCGCGTCCCTGCATCAGCCACTGCTCCGCCACCGCCAGACGCAGCTGCTCCAGATAATCGCGAACGCTAATCCCTAAATGTGACTGGAAAAGCCGGGTGAGATGGCGTGGGCTGACGTGCGCCAGCGCGGCGATATCAGGCAAGCTCCACGTTTTTTGCGGCTCGGCGGTGAGCGCATCCTGCGCCCGATGGATCGCCGGGTGAAGATGATTGCGGTAGCGTAGCCACGGGGATAGCTGAGGGTCGTCACCGGAACGGCGGAACCAGACCACCATCTCACGCGCCACGGCCAGCGCCTTTTCGGGGCCGCACAGGTGGTTGATCGTGTGCAGCGCCAGATCGATGCCCGAGGTGATCCCCGCGCTGGTCCAGATATTTTCATCCTGCACAAATATCCGGTTTTCTTTAATCGTCGCCGTAGGGGCCGCGGTGCGTAAACGGCTAATAACGTCATGGTGGGTTGTGCACTGCCGGTTATTCAGCAGGCCCGATTTCGCCGCCAGCAACGCTCCTGAACAGACGCACATCACGGTGATTTCCTGGCGCTGGATCTGCGGCTGCCGGCGCATCAGCCAGTGCTGAATCTGCTGCGCCTGCGGGGTTGAGAACTGAAAGCGGGAGTCGCTCACCCCCGGCAGGACCAGCAAGCTGCCCGGAGACAGGCTTTCCGGCAACGGCTGGATGCCGCTCATCGTCAGACCTATCGACGTCGGAACCTCCTGCTGCGGGCCAATGTAATGCAGACGAAACGCGTCGCCTGCCAGCACAAAGGTTTCTGCCGGGCCGGTCATGTCTAATGACAGCACTCCGGGCAACATCACGAACCAGACGTCGATGGGCATTACAGTGACTCCAGCGTCTCCGCTACCGTTTTAATTTCGGCAAAACGCCCGGACAGTACCGTTTCGGTACGGTGGTGAATTTCCGCTGCGCTAAGGGTAATGCCCTTGTAGGTCATGGGAAACGTCAGCGTTGCCTCGCTCACAAAGGTCACAGCATACCCCAGATCGGATGCCACCCGGGCGGTGGTTTCACAGCATTGTTCAGTGCGAATGCCGCAGATAATCACACTGTTGATATCACGCTCGCGCAGCCAGCGGTCAAGCCCGGTATCCGTGAAGGCATTATGGACGTGTTTCTGGAAAACAACATCCGGCTGATGACGCAAAAAGGCCATCGGTTTGACATAGCCGCTTTCCAGGGTAAAGGGACCGTCTTCATCAACGTGAAAAATATCAACGACCGGAATATTGCGCGCCTGGCAGCCTTCAATCAGCCCCAGCATCGCCTGCTGAAAGGCAGGAATTTCGTCCTCCTGCCAGTAATTGCGCTGATGGAAGGACTGCTGAGTATCAATGTTGATTAATGCGATGCGTGACATGATAAATCTCCTTGCCAGTGGGTGTAACACCATACTGGCAAGGAATGGAAGGCACGCACAGACCAAAAAAGGACATCCTCGTGCCTCTTCCGGACAAGCGTATTTAAGACATAAGCGGCAGCAGCTGCTGATAGATTTTGCGGAATACGTCGCGCCTTTCCGTGTACCGCGCATAGCGTACAGCGTCCGGGAAATGCGCCTGCTCAAGCGTAAGCTGCGGCAACAGCTGTGAAAGCGGTTTTTCCGGGTTCATGGCGATCTGCGCCAGTCGTGCAGCACCCAGCGCGGGGCCGACATCCCCTCCGGTGCGGAAATCCAGCTGCAACCCGCTGATATCCGCCAGCATCTGTCGCCAGTAAGGGCTTCGCGCTCCGCCGCCAATCAGGGTGACGCTCGTCGGCTTCAGGCCGCAGTCGTGCACCACGTCCATCCCGTCCGCCAGTGCATACCCCACACCTTCCAGAACCGCACGCGCCAGCTCTGCCGGGCCATGTTGATGGGTTAAGCCAAAGAACACCCCTTTCGCTTCCGGGTTGTTGTGCGGCGTACGCTCGCCGGAAAGATACGGTAAAAACCAGACCGTACCCGCCGCGTCATCCGCCTGCTGCGCCGCGGAGATGAGCGCCGGAACGTCGGCCATGCCGGTGAGTTTTGCGGCCCAGTCCAGGCAGGACGCCGCACTGAGCATCACCGACATCAAATGCCATTTTCCAGGCAGGGCGTGGCAGAAGCTGTGCACTGCGCTTTCAGGGTTGCTGCGATACCCGTCGCTAACGGCAAAATAGACGCCGGAGGTTCCCAGCGAAAGCATCGCCTGCCCCGCCTCAACCATCCCGACACCGACAGCCCCCGCCGCGTTATCGCCGCCTCCGGCCACCACCGGTACGGCAGGCATGTTCCAGCGTTCGGCAACGTCCGGCAGCAGCGTGCCCGTCACCTCGCTACCTTCGAACAGCGCGGGCATGTGTTCGCGGGTCAGATTACAGGCATCCAGCATCGCCTCGCTCCAGTCGCGTTTCGCCACGTCGAGCCACATCGTGCCGGCGGCATCGGACATGTCGCTGGCGAAATCGCCCGTCATGCGAAAACGCAGATAGTCTTTTGGCAGCAGAACTTTCGCCACCTGACGGAAAACCTCCGGCTCGTGGCGCTGAACCCACAAGAGTTTTGGTGCGGTGAAGCCCGGCATCATCAGGTTGCCGGTAATCTCGCGGGAGGCAGGTACGCGCTCCTCAAGAAGCGCGCACTCTTCTGCGCAGCGGCCGTCGTTCCAAAGAATCGCAGGACGCAGCACGCGATGCTCGCTATCCAATAAGGTTGCACCGTGCATTTGCCCGGCCATTCCCAGCGCTTTCACGTCACGCAGAGAATGCTGCTCGCCTAACGCGGTAATTGCGCGATCCGTGGCCTGCCACCACTGTTCCGGGTCCTGCTCCGACCACAGTGGGTGCGGGCGTGAAACCTGCAGCTTTTCAGTCTGCGTTGCTAACACCTCGCCCTGCTCGCTTAACAGGATGGCTTTCACACCCGATGTGCCCAGATCGATCCCGATATACATTGCGGTGACTCCTTTGACAGAAATGCCCGGTGGCGCTTCCGCTTACCGGGCCTGGATGCTGTTATTTATCGAACAGGTAGTGATTAACCAGATTTTCCAGCAGCTCCTGGTGCCCGCTCTGGTGCTGCGGCGCCAGCTGATGTTGTTCAGCGTACTTCGCGATTTCCGCAAGCGATAACTGACCTTTCAAAATTTGCTGGCCCAGCTCACTGTTCCAGCCGCTGTAGCGCTTCGCCACGCGTTTATCCAGCTCACCGTCTTCAATCATACGTGCCGCCACTTTCAGCGCCAGCGCCATGGTGTCCATCGCGCCAATATGGCCGTAGAACAGATCGTATTTGTCGGTGCTCTGGCGACGCACCTTGGCGTCAAAGTTCAGGCCGCCGGTGGTGAAGCCGCCCGCTTTGATGATTTCGTACATCACCAGCGCATTCTCTTCCACGCTGTTCGGGAACTGGTCGGTGTCCCAGCCCAGCTGTGGATCGCCACGGTTCGCATCGACAGAGCCGAAGATGCCCAGCGCAATCGCAGACGCGATTTCGTGATGGAAAGAGTGGCCCGCCAGCGTGGCGTGGTTGGCCTCAATGTTCACTTTAATCTCTTTTTCCAGACCGAACTGTTTCAGGAAGCCATACACCGTCGCCACGTCGTAGTCATACTGGTGCTTCGTCGGTTCCTGCGGCTTCGGCTCGATCAGCAGCGTGCCGCGGAAGCCGATTTTGTGCTTATGGTCGACAACCATCTGCATAAAGCGGCCAATCTGCTCGCGCTCCTGGCGCAGGTCGGTGTTGAGCAGGGTTTCATAGCCTTCACGACCGCCCCACAGGACATAGTTTTCGCCGCCCAACTGATGCGTGGCGTTCATTGCCGTCACCACCTGCGTGGCCGCCCAGCTAAACACTTCCGGATCCGGGTTGGTTGCCGCACCCGCGCCGTAGCGTGGGTTAGTGAAGCAGTTTGCCGTGCCCCAGAGCAGCTTCACGCCGCTTTGCTGCTGTTTTGCCGCCAGCACATCCACCATCTGCGCAAAATTGTTCAGGTACTCTTTCAGCGACGCCCCTTCCGGCGACACGTCAACATCATGGAAGCAGTAGTACGGCACATTCAGCTTGTGGAAGAACTCAAACGCCACATCGGCTTTGCGTTTCGCCAGCTCGATGGCCTCACCCGGCTGCTGCCACGGACGGTCAAAGGAACCGACGCCGAACATATCGGCGCCGTTCCAGCAGAAGGTATGCCAGTAACAGGCGGCAAAGCGCAGATGATCTTCCATGCGCTTACCCAGCACCAGCTCATCCGGGTTGTAGTGACGAAATGCTAAAGGATTGGTCGTTTTTGGGCCTTCGTAACGAACGCGATCGAGTTGGTCGAAATAAGCTTGCATATTGAGCTCCATAATCAGGGTATGCGGCGAGTCGTTGATACAGGAGTAATAGTGAATAGACATTTGGGGTTGCTCAATTACGTTATTTCACACTGCTATTGAGAGAATGCACAACTGTGCGCTGGCTCGCAAAATAATGCGCAGACAAACTATTTTTCGGCGCGCATTCCAGAATCAAATGTAATTAAGGCGTTACGAATTTTAAAATCCGATCGCGGTCATAAATTCAGAAATAAACCAAATATCGTAATGAGAAGATAAAAATCTGTAATTGCCAGCCCGCCTTTCCGCGTTAAAAATTTGCTGCGACCCAGCAGTGAATGTTTCTTTTATCTCAGCAACACATACCCCTACAAAAAGGCCTAATAATTATGAAGATAAAGAACCTGACCCTAACGCTCTGCACTACGCTCCTCCTTGCAAGCTTTGCAGGGCATGCCAAGGAGGTCAAAATTGGCATGGCGATTGACGACCTGCGTCTGGAGCGCTGGCAAAAAGATCGCGATATTTTTGTGAAAAAAGCGGAATCACTCGGTGCGAATGTGTTTGTACAGTCGGCTAACGGCAATGAAGAAACGCAAATGTCGCAGATCGAGAATATGATCAACCGGGGAGTCGATGTTCTGGTCATTATCCCTTACAACGGCCAGGTATTAAGTAATGTGGTGAAAGAAGCGAAGCAGGAAGGGATAAAAGTTCTCGCTTATGACCGCATGATTAATAATGCCGATATTGATTATTATATTTCCTTCGACAATGAAAAAGTGGGCGAATTACAGGCGCAAAGCCTGATCGACAAAGTGCCTCAGGGCAATTATTTCCTGATGGGCGGTTCGCCGGTGGATAACAACGCCAAACTGTTCCGCGAAGGGCAAATGAAAGTCCTTAAGCCGTACATCGACAACGGCAAAATTAAGGTGGTTGGCGATCAGTGGGCCGACGGATGGTTGCCAGAAAATGCCCTGAAGATTATGGAAAACGCGCTGACGGCCAATAACAACAAAATTGACGCTGTTGTGGCCTCCAACGATGCCACCGCAGGTGGGGCTATTCAGGCCCTGAGCGCCCAGGGGCTGGCCGGTAAAGTTGCGATTTCTGGCCAGGATGCCGATCTGGCAGGCGTAAAACGCATTATCGCAGGTACCCAGACCATGACGGTCTACAAACCGATTACCGAGCTTGCCAATACGGCGGCAGAAATCGCCGTTGAGCTGGGCAACGGTAAGCAACCTAAAGCAGACGCGACGCTGAATAACGGCCTGAAAGACGTTCCGGCTCGCCTGCTCACGCCAATTGAAGTCAATAAAGAGAACATTGACGCCACCGTGATTAAAGACGGTTTCCACAAGAAGAGCGAACTGTAATCCGGCGCTGCCCCTGCCCTGCAGGGGCGCATCACGTTGTACTGTTCTTCCCTCGGGTTATGTGGAGCAGTTATGCCTTATTTACTTGAAATGAAAAGCATCACCAAGCGCTTCGGCGCGGTGAAAGCCGTCGACAACGTCAGTCTCCGGTTGAACCCCGGCGAAGTGGTTTCGCTGTGTGGCGAGAACGGTTCGGGCAAATCAACGTTGATGAAAGTGCTGTGCGGGATCTACCCGCACGGCAGTTACGAAGGCGAAATCGTCTTTGCCGGTGAAGTCATCCAGGCGACACACATTCGCGACACCGAACGTAAAGGCATCGCCATCATTCACCAGGAGCTGGCGCTGGTGAAGCATCTCACCGTGCTGGAGAACATCTTCCTCGGAGCCGAGATTTCCCGCCACGGCGTGCTGGATTACGACACCATGACGCTCCGCTGTGAAAAGCTGCTGGCGCAGGTGAGCCTCCACATTTCGCCGGATACCCGCGTGGGCGATCTGGGTCTGGGGCAACAGCAGCTGGTCGAAATTGCGAAGGCGCTGAATAAACAGGTCAGGCTGCTGATCCTCGATGAGCCAACGGCCTCGCTCACCGAGCAGGAAACCGCGGTTCTGCTCAATATCATCCGCGATCTGCAAAACCACGGCATCGCCTGTATCTACATTTCGCACAAGCTGAACGAGGTCAAAGCCATTTCGGACACCATCTGCGTGATCCGCGACGGGCAACACATCGGCACGCGTGAAGCCGCAGGCATGAGCGAAGATGACATCATCACCATGATGGTGGGCCGCGAGCTGACGGCACTCTACCCGAATGAACCCCACACAAAGGGCGATGAAGTGCTGCGCGTGGAGAACCTCACCGCTTGGCACCCCGTCAACCGCCACATCAAGCGGGTAAATAATGTTTCGTTTTCCCTTCACAGCGGCGAAATTCTTGGGATTGCGGGCCTCGTCGGTGCCGGGCGCACCGAAGCCGTGCAGTGCCTGTTTGGCGTGTGGCCAGGACGCTGGGAGGGCACAATTTATATCGACGGCCAGCCGGTGAAAATCGACAGCTGCCAGCAGGCGATTGCCCGCGGCATTGCCATGGTGCCGGAAGACCGCAAAAAAGACGGCATAGTACCGGTCATGGCGGTGGGTAAAAACATTACGCTTGCGGCACTCGATCGGTTCTCCGGCGCGCTGAGCAGCCTGGACGATGCTGCCGAGCAGCAGTGCATCCTCCAGTCGCTTGCCCGGCTGAAGGTCAAAACCTCTTCGCCGGAACTGGCAATCGGCCGCCTGAGCGGGGGTAACCAGCAGAAGGCGATTCTGGCACGCTGCCTGCTCCTCAATCCACGCATATTAATCCTTGATGAACCGACGCGCGGGATCGATATCGGTGCCAAATACGAAATCTACAAACTGATTAATCAGCTTGTACAGCAAGGGATTGCCGTCATCGTCATTTCGTCTGAGTTACCCGAAGTGCTCGGCCTGAGCGACCGCGTGTTGGTCATGCACGAGGGAAAACTGAAAGCCAACCTGATTAACCAGAACCTGACGCAGGAGCAGGTGATGGAAGCCGCTTTAAGGAGCGAACGTCATGTCGAAAAGCAATCCGTCTGATATCAAAGTCGCTGTTCCGACGCCCGGCGCGTTCGCTGGGCTAAAAGCGCTGAACCTGCAGGTTTTCGTGATGATCGCGGCGATTATCGTCATCATGCTGTTCTTTACCTGGATGACGGATGGCTCGTACTTGAGCGCGCGAAACGTCTCCAACCTGCTCCGCCAGACCGCTATCACAGGCATCCTGGCCGTGGGCATGGTGTTCGTGATCATCTCTGCGGAAATCGACCTGTCTGTCGGGTCAATGATGGGTCTTCTCGGCGGCGTGGCGGCGATTTTTGACGTCTGGCTTGGCTGGCCGCTGCCGCTGACAGTGGCGGTGACGCTGGTGCTGGGGCTGGTTTTAGGCGCCTGGAACGGCTGGTGGGTTGCTTACCGTAAGGTGCCGTCGTTCATTGTCACCCTTGCGGGGATGCTGGCCTTTCGCGGGATCTTGATCGGTATTACCAACGGTACCACCGTCTCCCCGACCAGCGCAGCCATGTCGCAGATTGGTCAGAGTTACCTCTCTGATAGCATCGGCTTTACGATCGGCGTGGTGGGGCTGCTAGCGTTTGTCGCGTGGCAGTGGCGTGGACGCATGCGCCGTCAGGCGCTGGGGCTTGCATCGCCAGCGTCAACGTCGGTGGTGGGACGTCAGGCGTTGACGGCGGTCATTGTGCTGGGTGCCATCTGGCTTCTTAACGACTATCGCGGCGTTCCGACGCCGGTGCTGCTGCTGGCGCTTTTGCTGCTGGGCGGCATGTTTATGGCGACGCGCACCGCGTTTGGCCGCCGTATTTATGCCATCGGCGGCAACCTTGAAGCTGCCCGCCTCTCGGGTATTAACGTCGAACGTACCAAGCTGGCGGTTTTCGCCATTAACGGCCTCATGGTCGCTATTGCCGGGTTGATCCTCAGCTCGCGTCTGGGGGCCGGCTCTCCCTCCGCCGGCAACATCGCCGAGCTGGATGCTATCGCCGCCTGCGTCATCGGTGGCACCAGCCTCGCAGGCGGTATCGGGAGCGTGGCGGGCGCGGTCATGGGGGCATTTATCATGGCGTCGTTGGATAACGGGATGAGTATGATGGACGTCCCGACGTTTTGGCAGTATATCGTCAAGGGGGCCATTCTTTTACTGGCAGTCTGGATGGATTCTGCCACCAAGCGACGGGCCTGATAACCGTATAGTGACTTAATTGGGAAGTGAGCCATGTTTGAAAAGCGTCACCGCATTACGTTGTTATTCAATGCCAACAAAGCCTACGACCGTCAGGTGGTGGAAGGTGTCGGTGAATATTTGCAGGCGTCGCAATCCGAGTGGGATATCTTTATTGAGGAAGACTTCCGCACCCGTCTGGAGAACATTAAAGACTGGCTGGGGGACGGCGTCATCGCCGACTATGACGACCCCGTCATCGAGCAACTGCTGACCGACGTCGACGTCCCGATAGTGGGCGTCGGCGGCTCCTACCATTCACCTGAACACTATCCCCCGGTCCACTATATCGCCACCGATAACCATGCCCTGGTCGAGGCCGCCTTTCTCCATTTAAAAGAGAAGGGCGTCCATCGCTTCGCGTTTTATGGTTTACCCGCCACCAGCGGCAAGCGCTGGGCCGTTGAGCGCGAACATGCGTTTTGCCAGCTGGTCGCGCAGGAGAAGTATCGCGGCGTGGTCTATCAGGGGCTGGAAACCGCACCAGAGAACTGGCAGCACGCGCAAAACCGCCTGGCGGACTGGCTGCAAACGCTGCCGCCGCAAACCGGTATTATTGCCGTGACGGACGCCCGCGCCCGACACGTGTTGCAGGTCTGCGAGCATTTGCATATCCCGGTGCCCGAAAAACTGTGCGTGATTGGCATTGATAACGAAGAACTGACCCGCTACCTGTCCCGCGTAGCGCTCTCCTCCGTTGCACAGGGCACGCGTCAGATGGGCTATCAGGCGGCGAAGCTGCTGCACCGCCTGCTCGATAAAGAGTCTCTGCCGCTTCAGCGCCTGCTGGTGCCGCCTGTCCGCGTTGTGGAACGTCGCTCAACCGATTATCGCTCCCTAAGCGACCCGGCCGTCATTCAGGCCATGCACTATATTCGCAACCACGCCTGCAAAGGGATTAAGGTCGATCAGGTGCTGGATTCGGTGGGCATTTCCCGCTCGAATCTGGAGAAGCGCTTCAAAGAAGAGGTGGGCGAGACTATTCATGCCGTCATCCATGCGGAGAAGCTGGAGAAGGCCCGCAGCCTGCTCATCTCCACGTCACTGTCGATCAACGAAATCTCGCAGATGTGCGGATACCCGTCGCTGCAGTATTTCTATTCGGTGTTTCGCAAAGAGTATGACACCACCCCAAAAGAGTATCGGGATCGCCACAGCGAGGTGCTGATATAGAAAAGAAAACGCCTTCCAGGTGGAAGGCGTTTTTTGACATTACATATGGGCGGCGATTAAGCGCTGGTTATCCTGGTACATAGCGAACAGATAGTTGTTATAGCTATTTCCCTTCGTCGAATAACCTTTCAGCTTGTGAATCATCGCACTGGCCGTCACTTCCTGATCCGCTTTACGCAACTGAGCGCGTGATTTACGGAACGATGAGTAGGCCGGGTGCGTATTAAGATTCACCGCGTAAGCATTCACGGAATCTTTTACTGATTCGAACTGAGAATAGCCCTTCACCTTACCGGGCGCATTATTACAACGACCTTTCGCACACTTCATGCCGAACAGGTTATTGTTATTACGCGCCAGCTTAGACGTCCCCCAGCCGCTTTCGGCTGCCGCCATGGTCGCAACCATGCTGCCTGGGATAATGTCCACACGCTCAAGGAGAGCATTCCACGGTACGCGACGCGTGTTACCGTTCCAGCTCAGCTTGTAGCGCTTCGTGATGTCTTTCAGACGCGCGCGTTCAGACGGCGACCAGCGGCTATCGTACTGTTTTGAAATCAGCCAGTTACGATCCGCCGTAATCGCGGCATTTTGACTTGTTATGTAAGGCATTACCGTCCGGAGAAACGCTTTTTTTCTTGGTGTTCCGGAAGGGTATTTTCGCAAATCAGGAAGTGAACTACTCTTTGCACTATTGCGAGAATACTCTTGTTTACTGCTAACCTTACTACTTGTCGTCTTTATTACGTGGGCTTTCTTACTCGTTGTATCCGTGTGCGTCTTCGCAAGCACCCCACCCGAAAATGTCGTGGTGAGTAACATGAGTATCGCGGCCCCATATCGTCGAATGGGAGTCGATATCATTAGGTCTCCTGGTCGGATGTAATCATCCCAACACCTTATTTTTTTCACAAATTTGAGAGCGGAATCTCAAATCATATCAAAAATAGACTTCAAGAGCACGTATAGAAATAGTCCAATTCCGAAACTATGTCACCTGAAAATTGCTCACAAAAACATCATTCCTGAAAAAATGTGTGCGATATCGCAGATAACTGCCTCATTTTGCGCGGGATCACTCATCCTCACACGTCCTCCCGGGAGAAAGCGATGGGGGATGAGTTTTTCACCGCATCCTGATGGCACACTGGTCAAAAATGCCGCGACAGGAAAATGGAATGAAACGCACCGCATTAGCTCTTCTGCTGTTACCCGCTCTGGCACATGCCGACTGGTCATCGCCGGGGTTTAAAGCATTTCGCGCCGAAGGCACCGGCATTTTCACCAGCCAGACAAAGCTTGCGAAGGGTACGCGTCCTCTGACGCTGAGTTTTGACAAGACGTGCTGGCAGCCTGCGGAGGCGATAAAACTCAATGAGATGCTGTCGCTTAAGCCCTGTGACGGCACGCCGCCGCAGTGGCGCCTTTTCCGCGACGGTGACTACCAGATGCGGATTGATACCCGCTCCGGCACGCCCACCCTGCTGCTGACAATTCAGAGTGCCGCAGAACAGTCGGTTGCAAGCGTTATCCGCCAGTGCCCGAAGTGGGACGGTAAACCGCTGACGCTGGACGTCAGCCATACCTTCCCGGAAGGCTCCGTGGTGCGTGATTTTTACAGCAAACAGACCGCGACGGTGCAGAACGGAAACATTACCCTAAAGCCCGCCGCCAGCAGTGGTGGCCTGCTGCTGCTTGAGGGCGCCGAAACCGACAAGCCAGCGCCGTTTAGCTGGCAGAACGCCACCGTCTATTTTGTGCTCACCGACCGCTTTGTGAATGGCGACCCGAGCAACGACAACAGCTATGGCCGCCACAAAGACGGCATGCAGGAGATTGGTACCTTCCACGGTGGCGATCTCAAAGGGCTCGCCAGCAGGCTCGACTATTTACAGCAGTTGGGGGTGAATGCGCTCTGGATAAGCTCCCCGCTTGAGCAGATCCACGGCTGGGTAGGCGGTGGCACCAAAGGGGATTTCCCACACTACGCCTATCACGGCTACTACACCCAGGACTGGACGAAGCTTGATGCCAACATGGGCACCGAGGATGACCTGCGCCATCTTGTCGATGAAGCACACAGGCGCGGCATTCGCATCCTGTTCGATATCGTCATGAACCACGCGGGCTACGCGACGCTTGCGGACATGCAGGCGTACCAGTTTGGCGCGTTGTATCTGCAGGGCGATGAGTTGAAAAAGACGCTGGGAGACCGCTGGACTGACTGGAAGCCTGGCGCGGGCCAAAGCTGGCATAGCTTCAACGATTACATCAACTTCAGCGACAAAGCCGCATGGGAAAAATGGTGGGGCAAGAAATGGATCCGCACCGACATTGGCGATTACGACAACCCCGGCTTCGACGATTTAACCATGTCGCTGGCATTTCTCCCGGACCTGAAAACGGAATCCACTACCCCTTCAGGCCTACCCAACTTCTATCAACACAAGCCCGATACCCACGCGAAAGCCATCCCGGGGTATACCCCACGCGACTATCTCACCCACTGGCTCAGCCAGTGGGTGCGCGACTACGGCATTGACGGTTTCCGGGTGGATACCGCGAAGCACGTCGAGCTTGAGGCCTGGCAACAGTTAAAAGACCAGGCAAACCAGGCGCTGGCCGCCTGGAAAGGGGCTAACCCGGACAAAAAGCTCGATAACGCACCGTTCTGGATGACCGGAGAATCCTGGGGCCACGGGGTGATGCAAAGCGATTATTACCGCCACGGTTTTGATGCGATGATTAATTTTGATTATCAGGAGCAGGCGGCAAAAGCGGTGGATTGCCTGGCCGATATGGACCTTACCTGGCAGCAGATGGCGGAGAAGCTGCAAAGCTTCAACGTGCTGAGCTACCTCTCATCACATGATACGCGTCTGTTCCGCGAAGGGGGCCAGCGCGCTGCGGAGCTGCTCCTGCTGGCACCGGGCAGCGTGCAAATCTATTACGGGGATGAATCCGAGCGTCCGTTCGGGCCGACAGGCTCCGACCCACTACAGGGTACCCGGTCAGATATGAACTGGCAGGACGTCACGGGCAAGCAGGCCTTAACCGTTGCCCACTGGCAAACGCTGGGCCAGTTCCGCGCCCGCCATCCTGCAATTGGCGAAGGCAAGCAAACCACGCTGTCGCTGAAAGAGGGGTATGGCTTCGTGCGCGAGCACAAGGGCGATAAGGTGTTGGTGGTATGGGCGGGTAATCAGTAATCTCCCCCACCCCTCACCCCGTCCCTCTCCCCAAAGGGGCGAGGGGGAAAAGAC
>NZ_JAWNCA010000028.1:0-70415 GCF_034106185.1 Enterobacter sp. 296B2
CCCACCGACTCCCCAGCCTGTAATAGCGATGTATCGTTCTGAGGGATGGACAAACTTTTTAGTAAATATTCTGTAAAACTGGCTGACAGGTTCAGAATGAATCCCCCGCTGCGTATCGGTGTACCAGAGCTCACCTTCACAGTCCCAGCCTTTCAGTTCGAGATAACGATGGTCATCAAAGCGATAAACCACCTGCGTCGGCGGCTCTTTCGCCTGACAGCCTGAAGCCATCAGCAATATAGCCAAGACTGTTCCTGCTGCATTTTTCATTTCCATTAACTTCCCTGTTTTACTCAATAAGGGCGAATATCGAGTGCCGATATATGATTTTGTAAACCCAGTTCACGGTCACTTTTTGCTTTGGGCATATCCCATTGCAGATTTGCAACCTCCTGGTTACCTACTGCTAGATCGCGTGATAGCTTTACCTTAGTTGCATTGTTAAATTCATTTACCACGCCAAAATTCCCTTTAGGTAAAATGTCATCAGGTCTGTTCATAAACCATTTTGTAGTTTCATCAGGCAGTATCCCTGAACGGTAATACTCCACTGCCTGCAAATTTGTATTCAGCGGATCCCGCCAGTCCGCACGGTGCAGCAGGTCTTCCCAGAATTTGCCTGCCTTATAATCAAAGGACCGGCACTGGCCGATGGCCAGGTCAAAAGCCATCGCATGGGACGGGGCATATTCACTCATCACGATTGACGAGTGCTGGCTGTAACTTACTGGGTCGGATTTCGCCCATTCCTTTTCCAGCTCTTCGCGCGGGCGAAGCCAGGTTAATGTCACGGTCGGAAAATCCTTTGAACCTGCCACCACGCCGTTAATCACCTGGACACCGCGCTCATAGCTTTCCATTTTCAGCTCATCGGGCGTCAAGACATGGCCGGGACGCCAACTGAGGCTTTGGTATCTGCTAACACCGTATGTGGCGCTTTGCGTCCGTTTGATGGCGTAGGCTTTTGCTGAGTAGGAGATATAGGCGTCCGGGCTGTCCGGATCGATGGAGGCGGTATACGGCTTATTTCTCGTTTTTGGATCGTCGCCTTTATAATTATTTGCCCCCTGCAATGTGAATATAAACTTCACCGGTAGCTCTTCACCGTTCACCATCACGTCATGCGCGGTGTAAGAGGCGTTACCGACTGAACTGTAATCCGCATCACCCGTTCTCACGGGCGGCAGGCTAAACGGTTTCCCGTCCGGCGTCGTTCCCACCTCTCCATGTTGATAAAATACCCGCTGATACAGGTTTGGAATATGGCTGGCAATATCTTCAGGAATACCGCGCCAGCCGAACCCCTGTATGTTCTTGAGGGAGACGGTGCCGTCATTCGGACAAAAATAGTTATAGACCCGGCCGTTATTATCACGTCTGTATCTTGTATCCGTCCTTAACGGGTTGTCGGACGGTTTACGCAGCGTGCAGGCCGCTTCCATTGCCAGAATATCGGCTTCTGTTATCTCACCACCTTTGTAATGCGTCGCCATCAGTGCGCAAAAGTTCTTAAACGTCTGCACCCGCGCATCGGATGTCTGATGATGACCCGGTTGAATATCTTCAGCCAGCCGACTTTCGAGCGAGTAAGGGGAGTGATTGAGAATGACGCAGTTAACCGGTTCATATCCCGCCTGCTTTACCAGCATGTTTGCCAGCATGGTGATAATCGTCCCCTGACTGTGGGCCACGATATTTATGACATCATTTTCTGTTACCGGCTCACGCCGGATTGTGAGGATTAAATCCGCCAGGCGCTGTGCGGCAAAGAACTGGTAAATCCGGTGAGGATTAGAAAAAATAGGATGGGTAAAATCACCATCATTCGCATGCAACGTTATAATCCCTGCTGCGGACGTTGCTAAACCTCCCGCGCCTGGCCCCAGCATATCCGGAATATTGGTTGTCGCATTCGCAAAGGTGACGCCGCCCTTGGCATAGTTCACATCAAGCGCGTTACCAAAATTGTCGTTCTGGTATTTAAACGCCCCCTGGCCGTCATTACCCAAATCCGCTTTTTTCTTCGCATCATCCTCCTGGTAAGCGTCGAACGGCAGATGTGCCTCCGCCTTAAGCTTGCTGACTTCATTGCGATAGCGCAGCTGATCTGCGCGGTATTCTTCATGCGTTACGGGCTTATAGCCCCAGTAAAACGGGATAACAGGCGAGCGGCCCGGCGCCGCGATTTTCTTTTGCGCCTCTTCATTGTGCGTCATGATGAAGTGATTCCATTCATGCGCGTACATATCTGTCCGGTTAAGCCGTTTATTTAACCCGGCGATAATGCCTTTCTCCTGATTCTGATAAGCTTCACCCACATCGTTTACCCCATGAACCAGAATCACGATCCCCGGCATCGGACGAGGAATGCCCACCCTGCATGTCTGCGCCGTCAGGCTTAATGATTTGGGGACGGGGATATCGTTCTCAGAGACCACGCGCGGGCAATACGGGCTTTTCTTCTCATCAGCCATCAGAGTACCTCCAGTTTGTACGAATCAAGGTCGGCCGCATCCAGCAGCGGGGAACAGCCATTGCTGTCGGTCACGCCTTCAATCATTTGGCCCGCCGAGCTTTTAAGGCGGAACGCGCGGTTAGCGAGGATCTGCTCCGGGTCGTCAGACGCATGCAGCTGATAGCGCTGTGCAAACGCGCCCTTGTTAAATGCAGGCGGTTGCGTTTGCACGCTTTCCGCCCCTTTATAGGCAAAATTCGGCGCTTTAATGTCCACGCCGGTTGGCGAGAAAATTTCAACCAGCCCGCTGGGACTAATACGGATGCCACCACCACCGCATACCAGCTGTATTCCCTGCTTCGCACTGCCGTTAATTTTGCCTGCCGTGCTCGTGACGGTGAAATCATCCTGAGAAAGCATGTGCAGGGCTCCGCGCTGCGCCTCCGTTTTGATATCACCGGCACTGGCAATCAGCTGTATGCCAAGTTTGCGGGCGAACAGAGAGAGCCTTTCCCCTACGGCCAGCGAGAATTTTTTCACCACGTTTACGCTGCCGTTGCGGCCAGCGGTTGCAATCAGATCCTGACCTGCCGAAAGCTGCAGGCTTTGCGGCGTGACGTGGGCCTGTCCTTCTCCGGCATAGGTCAGCAGGCCCGAGCCCGAAAGCTTATTCAGCGTCTTAAGCAGGGCATTTTGTCGTTCGGTATCCACCTCATCGGCACCGGCCGTCATTGTGCACTGCTGCAGCGTTATGGCCAGCGAGAGTGCTTTTTCGAGCTGCGCGATGGCCGCCGTCATATCCAGCTGTTGTCCCTGGGCGCGCGGCTGCGCTTCAGTGCTGATCATTACGCCTTTTGCCGCTCGCAGCGCCATCCAGTCATCTGTTCGCGCTTCAAGACCTTCCCCGCGCGGCTTTCCTTCCGCATCGACAAGATGGCCCACGCTGAGCTGTCCCTTTCCGCGCTCTGTTGAAATCTTGATATGTTCCTGGCCCCGCTTGTCTTCCAGACGGATTTTATTCAGGCCTGCAGTACGGATGATGTTGCGGGTATCATTGCGGTTTGTGACTAAATCAGTGTGCGCGCCGTTATGCATGGAATGGGCGATGAACGGACGATCCGGATCGCCGCCTTCAAACGCAATGGCGACCTCCGTACCTTCGAGCAGTGGAAAATGAAAACCGTAAACATCTCCGGCGTACGGTCTGGCAAGGCGCACCAGCGCACTTTCAAAGCCTGAACGTTTCTCATCGAGATCAAAATCGAACTTCACCCGGTAGCGTCCGGTGGCATCAATCCCCGCATAGATTTTATTGCTGCCTATCGCCATTACCCGTGCGGGAACGGTACCTGCAATTTGTGGTCGGGGAAGAAATTCTGGCCTGAAACTATACTCATGCCGGCAAGGGATGCCTGACAGCAGGGCTTGATAATGCTCTGCGCGACTGCCCGTTATCGTCATTGACGTAACGAAAAAACCTTTCTTAAAGCCATCAGGAATTTGACCGGTTATATCGAACTTTATTCCCGGCTGCAGTTCCGCTGCGCTGGTTGTGGCACCGAGTACACACTGGGTATTTAGCAGGCGCTCATAGCGCAAACGTGCATAGAACGCAGCGGTTTCGCTTTCTTTTCCATAAAAATCCCCGCCCTCAAGAAAATGATCTGAATGGTGATACTCTCTGCCTGCCGTCATGCCACCGGGAATGTCGGTACTTACAATAGTTTTGTCCGCCTGTGGAGAGAGGGGGGCGCGGTAGTTATAGGCCCTCACCATTATATTTTCGGGTATTAACGCGTGTCGTTCTTCCAGTTTTGTCACGTACTCATCATGACTGGTCATCCCGGAGCGACGAACAAAGGGGAATTTCTTTTCGCTAATGATATAGCGACTGGCAGAGTCGCCAAATATAACCACTGTTTCCGTCGGCGTGGTGCTGTGATTTTCAAGACGGAACCATATTCCTACTTCGGCCAACAGGCGGCGAATAAACTGCAGGTCGGTCTCTTTCCACTGAATAATCATTTCCCTGCGGGGATAGCTACAGCTGAGGTTGTCGAAATCAATATTGAAGCCTTCAAAATAACGGCTCTCTTTCATCAACTGCGTGACGACCTCCGGCACGGAGACATCGGTGTACACTGCCGAACGGAAGTTTCTGTTCAGTAACGCAAGTTCATGTTCAAGCACGCATTCATAGAGCGCTTCATCTGAAGATGACTTAAGGCGGGAAAACGCAGTAATGGTTCCATTGATCTGGCGCACTGGCAGCCAGGTTGGCTGACCATGCCATGACGCCTCAGGGTTAGGAGCGCGAAGAAGAAATTCCGCCTTCTGATTCAAAACGGCGTCAGGTGAAATATTTGCATTGGGGCTGGTAAATCGGATGGTATAGCGATAGGGCTGGCTGAGTGCTTCTTCGCCTGTAAAGGAATGTACGTCGTTTAACGCGTTAGCGTTACGTGGGAAAAAAAGTAAATAGCGATTTAGCGTGTCATTTTGCTGAAAGTTTCCTGGGCGCACTGCCATGACAATATCCCTTTCAAGAGCAGTAAAATCATAAAATAATACTCTCTTAGCAAAGAAACGTAAGGGTAAAAATCATGTTGATGTATTTATTTTTGCCTGATGTATTTATTTTTCGTATATATAAAACATATTAATTCATAAATAAAATGTGATTTAAAATAATAATGAAAAAGTTCGATTTATTATTTTTCAGGATCGTCGGTTGCCAAACAGGGTTATATGCGCTCTGACTTTTCATTCAGAGCGACATTCGGCTATGGACTTGCAGTAGGGGTTTTCATCACTTTTGAAAAAATGGCGGAGGATTTATTCGTCCTCTGAGTGAAGGGGAGGGCATCAGACTGCCCTGATGCCCAGCAGTGAAGACGCGGTAGCTTTCCCCTTCAGCAATTCTTCTGTCTTCCCATCCCACGCAATTCGCCCTTCGGCAATCACCACCGATCGCGGCGCAATCCGTGCGGCATCCTCAATACTGTGCGACACCATCAGCATCGTCAGTTGCTGGCGCTGACAGACGTCCTGCACCAGCGCCAGCATCTCCTGGCGAAGCGCGGGATCGAGCGCAGAGAAGGGCTCATCCAGCAGCAGTACTGGCTGCTCTCGCACCAGACAACGCGCCAGCGCCACGCGCTGACGCTGGCCGCCGGAAAGCTCGCCCGGCAGCCTGTCGATGAACCCGGTGATCCCCATCTGTGCGGCAATGATCTCCAGCTTCTGGCGCTGGGCGTCGTTCAGCCTGAGCCCCGGATGCATTCCCAGAGCGATGTTTTGCCGCACCGTCAGATGGGTAAACAGGTTGTTTTCCTGGAACAGCATTGAGACCGGACGTTTTGCGGGCGGCGTGTGGGTATGATCGTGATTTTCAATGACGATCGCGCCGCTTGCCGGCTGAAGAAAACCCGCAATCAAATTAAGCAGCGTGCTTTTTCCCGCGCCGCTTGGGCCAAGTACGGCGATCATCTCCCCCTGGCGCACGGAGAGCGTGAAGCGCATCGGCAGATGCTGGTAAAGCCAGGTTACATCAGTCAGTGTTAACATCGCGCCCCGGAAGTTTTTCGATAACGGTAAATAAGGCAAAGCACAGCAGCAGCAGTAACAGTGCTGTGACCGCGCCATCATGACTGCGATAAGAGCCGATTTGCTGATAGAGCCAGAACGGCAGCGTGCGGAAATCTTCGTTGCCAAAGAGGGCTACCACGCCAAAATCGCCAATCGACAGCACGCAAGCAAACGCCAGCGCCTGGGCGAGCGGCCGTTTTAGCGCGCGGAGTTCGACCACCTTCAGTCGCTGCCAGCCCTGCATGCCCAGCGACTGGCACAGTAAACCGTAACGGCTGTTGACGTCGCGCATCGGGTTTTCCAGCACCTTAAGCGCGTAAGGGATGGCCATTAAGGCGTTGGTAAAAATGACGATGCCGTCGGCGCTTTCCGGCAGGCCGATGGTGCTATTGAACAGTAAAAAGAAGCCCGTCGCCAGCACGATGCCCGGCATCGCCAGAATCAGCATGCCCGTCAGCTCCAGCGCCTGTCCGGTTTTACGAGCATGACGCGCGTAGAGTTCACGGCTGCTCCAGAGCAGCATCATGGTCAGAAGTACACAGACCAGCCCGGCAGCCAGCGCGATGCGCAGCGAGGTCCACGTTGCTTCCCAGAGGACGGGCTGCTGCAGGACGGACGTGAGATTGAGGTTCAGTCCGTCAACGATAACGGCCAGCAGCGGCGGCAGCAGCAGCATGAGCGCCAGCGTAATCAGGATAAAATCGGCGACGCGGCTGTGCAGGCTGTCCTGCGGGTCGCGCCAGCCGGTTATTTGATTACTGCCAGCGGGAATGGCTTTACTCAGTCGCTGGCTCAGCAGCACCAGCACCAGACAGCACGCCATCTGCACCATAGCCAGCAGCGCGGCGCGGCCCGGATCGTAGTCGTAACTTAAGGCCTGATAAATCGCCAGCTCGATGGTGGTGGCCTGCGGCCCGCCGCCGAGCGAAAGCACGGTGGCAAAGCTGGCGAAGCAGAGCATAAAGATTAGCGCGGCCACCGGGGCAATCTGACGTCGCAGCCACGGCCATTCGACAAAGCGGAAGAACGACCAGCCGCGCATGCCGAGCTGAGCCGCAATCTGGCGTTGCTCGCCGGGAATGTTTTCCAGCGCCTGTAAAAAGAGGCGCGTCGCCATCGGCATATTGAAGAAAATGTGCGCCAGCAGGATGCCCTTCAGCCCGTAAGGGGAAAAGGTCCACTCCAGCCCCAAAGATGCAAAGAGCGAAGCCAGCCAGCCCTGACGACCGTAGACGCTCAGAATGCCAAAAACGGCCACCAGAACCGGCAGGATCAGCGTCATGGCGCACAGGCGCAGCAGAGCCTGCCTGCCGGGAAAACGCCGGCGGTACAGCGCTCGCGCGAGGAAAATGGCCGGGATCGCTGACAGCAGCGCAGAAAGAAACGCCTGCCAGAAAGAGAACCGGATAACGTGCCAGAGATAGCTGTCGTGCCAGAGCGCGAGCAGATCGCTCTCTGGCGCATTAAACCACAACGCAAGGAATGCCCCCAGGCTGACCACCACCATCAGCATGGCGGCGAGCAGGCCGGGAATTAACCAGCCGGGAATTAACGGCTGACGGCGCGTTGCCATTCACTTACCCATGCTGCACGCTGCGCGGCGACCTGCTGCGGCGTAAATTCCAGTGAGGTTGTTGGTTTGGTCAACTGCTCGAAACCTGCGGGCAGCGCAACGCTGGTGACCGGATACATCCAGTTCCCTGCGGGAATCGCATTCTGGAACGCCGGTGAAACCATGAACTTCAGGAACTTCTCGGCCAGCTCCGGCTGTTTGCTGGCGGCGGTACGCGCTGCCACTTCCACCTGCAGATAGTGCCCTTCAGCAAAATTCGCGGCGGCGTAGTTGTCTTTCTTCTCTGCGATGATGTGGTAGGCCGGAGAGGTGGTGTAGCTCAGCACCAGGTCGCTTTCCCCTTTCAGGAACAGGCCGTAGGCTTCGCTCCAGCCCTTGGTCACGGTGACGGTTTTGGCGGCCAGTTTCTGCCACGCTTCCGGCGCTTTATCTCCATAGACTTTCTGCATCCACAGCAGCAGGCCCAGACCCGGCGTGCTGGTACGCGGATCTTCATAGATCACGCGCCACTTCTGGTCACTTTCCACCAGCTCTTTCAGGCTTTTCGGCGGGTTTTTCAGCTTATTTTTGTCGTAAACAAAAGCAAAATAGCCGTAATCGAACGGCACAAAGGTGTCGTTTTTCCAGCCGCCCGGCACGTTGACGGCATCTGCCGCCACGCCGCTTTTGGCAAACAGTTTGGTTTGCGTCGCGGCTTCCAGCAGGTTGTTATCCAGCCCGAGCACCACGTCGGCCTTGCTGTTTTTCCCTTCCATGCGCAGACGGTTGAGCAGCGACACGCCATCTTCCAGCGCCACGAACTTCAGCTCACAGTTGCAGTCGGCTTCAAAGGCTTTTTTTACCACCGGGCCAGGGCCCCAGTCGGCGGAGAAGGAGTCGTAGGTGTAGACCGTCAGGACGGGTTTCGCGAAAGCAGGCAGCGCAAACAGCGCCAGCAGGGGGAAAACTTTTTTTAACACTTTGCACCTCAGAGTTGAGTGGCAAAGGATTTTGAGCGACAGCCTCAAATCCCTTCGCCGGCGTTATCCGGATCAGGTTCGACGGGTATTATCTCAGCGCACATCTGTGATGCAGCACCCCGTTGAGAACGGCGCTATTGTAATGATTTGGTGAATATTACGAAAGCGTTATGGTTCCGGCGGCGCAAACCAGGCGGATTTAAAATCAAACCAGCCCAGGGTGTTCATCCGCAGGCCGCGCATGCTGCGTTGTCCCTGGATCAGCAGCCAGTGGTGGATCAACGGTACGATCGTCTGCCCGGCCAGCAGCTCCTGGCACCATGCGGCCAGATCCATTTCGCCTGCCCGCCACTTCGCGGCGTCCTGCTGCCAGTCCCGGTTGATACAGTGCTGAATGAGGGGCACTTCATACAGGTGAGAAAAGAGCGAGAAATCAAGCGGCAGCGTGAAGTTGGCGCTATTGAGCCAGATATCGCTGACGACATCCCCGCGGTGCCATTCATCATAATCGACTTCCTGTATCGCCAGCGTTACGCCTTCGGCCGCCAGCAGCTTGCTCATAATCTTCGCGATAAAACGGTGCTCAATGTGATCGCGATAGTAGCTGAGGGTGATGGTCTCCAGCCCGGCAGGTTTTCCACTGCGCACCGGCTGAGCATGGTGCCAGCGCGGAAGCAGGCCATATGCCGGGAACCACCAGGTCTGGTATTGCTCCTCTGCGTGATAAATCAGGTTAGCCGGGGCCAGAACATGGCTGATCCACGTGCGGACGTCGTGGTTTGCTCCGCGGTGGCTGCGGCTGTCAAAGAGCAGGTAGTAACAGCCCTCCTCCAGGCGACTTTCGAACGCCTTTTCGCTTGTTGTGGGGCCTTCCAGCGTCAGGCCTGCGCTCAGCTCTTCGTTGAGATCCGGTAATACCCAGACGTTCACTTCGTCGATCAGCGCCCGATAGCCAAAATAGTCATCAAAGGCGCGGATCTTGAGCTGGTTGTTGGTATTGCGCGTCACGGAGTAGGGGCCCGTGCCAATCGGCAGGCTGGCAAAATTGTTCAGCGATCGCCATTCGCCGGGCAGGATCATTGAGGGCACATAGCCCAGCAGCCACGGCAGCCATCTGTCCGGCTGCGACAGTTCAATGTCCAGCGTCCAGGCCGTGGGGGAGTGGATCCGCGAGACGTGCGAATAGAGCGGAAGCGTGCGGGCGCGTTCCAGAGAGGCGATGACGTCACTCATCTCCAGCTCGCGTCCGTGGTGGAAGTGAATGCCCGGGCGTAAAAAGAAACGCCAGTGCAGGGGGGAAAGCTGCTGCCAGTGGTGCGCGATGTCCGCTTCCAGTTCCCCGTTTTCCTCATTTATTTTCGTCAGGCCGCTGAATATCTGCCGGGCCATATGGGTTTCAGAACGACGCAACGCGGTGCCGGGCAACAGGTTTTTCATTGGCCGATAGTAGAGCACCCGCATAATGTGGCGGCCCTGACGAAAGCTGCGCCCCAGATGCGAGACCAGCATCTGGCGCACGGCGGCCTTGTCGCCCACCAGCTGGACCAGCTGATCGATGCGATCCTGCTCCAGCAGATCCTCCGCCCGCTGTTGCTGCAGCGCCAGACCAGTATAGAGGAAGGTTAAGCGAGAGCGCTTGCCGCGTCCGGCCTCGGCCTCCCAGCTTAGCCAGCCCTGCTGCTGCATGGTGTTGAGCAACGTGCGCATATGGCGGCGAGAGCAGTTGAGAAGTTCTGCCAGCTCGTTAAGCGTGGTCTCCTGCGATTGACCCTCGCAGCACTGCCACAGGCGGATAAATTGTTGTTGCAGTCGACCGGATGGCATAAAAGAGGAACTCCTGACAAAAAATCAGCAATTTATTAATCCCTATATTAGGCCAATAATGCTTTCCGATGAAGTGAGGAGGTAAATTATGAAGAGGTCTACCGCACGTCAGTTTTATCAGCAGTACTTTTCAGCGACAAAAGGATCGTCCTGGCTGGCCCGCCAGTGTGCAGAGCAACGGCTGAAAATATTGGAAGAACTGATGCAGTGGGACGTTACGAAACCGACCTCTTCCCGCTAACTCGCCTCGATCATGTGTGACTGAGTATTGGTGTTTATCACCCGCCAGCAAAATGTTTTTGCTGGCTTTTTTCGTTTATTCTTTCACCCAATTTCGATTCGCTTTCACAAGGACTTGCGCATGCTGTGGTTGATGACGATGGGGCGCCGCCTGAATGGCGTATATGCCGCTTTTATGCTGGTGGCCTTTATGATGGGCGTGGCGGGGGCCCTACAGGCGCCGACGCTGAGCCTGTTCCTCAGCCGCGAGGTGGGCGCACAGCCGTTTTGGGTTGGCCTGTTTTATACCGTCAACGCCATTGCCGGGATCCTCGTTAGCCTGGGGCTGGCGAAACGATCGGACAGCCAGGGCGATCGCCGCAGGCTGATCCTCTTTTGCTGCGCGATGGCCGTGGGCAACGCGCTGCTTTTTGCCTTTAACCGTCACTACCTGACGCTCATCACCTGCGGCGTGCTGCTGGCCTCTCTTGCCAATACCGCCATGCCGCAGCTGTTCGCGCTGGCCCGTGAATACGCCGACAGCTCGGCGCGGGAGGTGGTGATGTTCAGCTCGGTGATGCGCGCGCAGCTCTCTCTTGCATGGGTCATCGGCCCGCCGCTGGCCTTCATGCTGGCGCTGAACTATGGCTTCACGGTCATGTTTTCGATCGCGGCAGGCATTTTTATTATTAGCCTGGCGCTGATTGCCTTTGCGCTGCCGTCCGTCGCTCGGATTGAGCAGACGACGGATAAGCCCATCACGCAGGTGAGCGGCTGGCAGGATAAAAACGTCCGCATGCTGTTTATCGCCTCCACGCTGATGTGGACCTGTAACACCATGTACATCATCGATATGCCGCTGTGGATCAGCAGCGATCTGGGCCTGCCGGACAAGCTTGCCGGGATCTTAATGGGCACAGCTGCCGGGCTGGAAATTCCAGCGATGATTCTTGCGGGGTATTACGTGAAGCGCTTCGGAAAGCGTCGGATGATGATCGTCGCCGTGGCGGCCGGGGTGCTGTTTTACGCGGGACTGATCCTTTTCCATTCGCGTGAAGCGCTGCTTGCGCTGCAGCTGTTTAACGCTGTGTTTATTGGTATCGTTGCCGGGATCGGCATGCTCTGGTTCCAGGATCTTATGCCCGGACGCGCAGGCTCTGCGACCACGCTTTTTACCAACAGCATTTCGACGGGCGTTATTCTGGCGGGGGTGATTCAGGGGGCGCTGGCGCAAAGCTATGGCCATGCCTCGGTTTACTGGGTGATTGCGGCGATTTCGGTGGTTACGCTTGGGCTGACCTGCCGGGTCAAGGATGTTTGATTCCGGGAGGTGGCTTCACGAAATGAGACGATTGTCTGACCGTTCTGGGAGGTAAGCCGTGGCCCGCCTCCTGCGGGCCACTGCTTTTAGCCCATAAACGCAGGCTGTTTTTTCTCGTACGCGGAGATGGCGTCCTCGTGCTGGAGCGTCAGGCCAATGCTGTCCAGACCGTTGAGCATGCAGTGGCGACGGAAGGCATCGATGCTGAAGCTGTAGGTCTTATCCCCGGCTTTCACCACTTCCCCTTCCAGATCCACCTCAAACGCCATGCCCGGGTTCGCCTTAACCAGCGCGAACAATTCATCGACCTGCTCGTCGCTCAGCGTCACCGGCAGCAGCTGATTGTTGAAGCTGTTGCCGTAAAAGATATCCGCGAAGCTCGGGGCGATAACTACCTTAAAGCCATAGTCGGTCAACGCCCATGGCGCATGCTCACGCGATGAGCCGCAGCCGAAGTTTTCCCGCGCCAGCAGAATGGAGGCACCTTTGTATTCCGGGAAGTTCAGGACGAATTCCGGGTTCGGCACTTCGCCTTTGTCGTCCAGAAAACGCCAGTCGTTAAACAGGTGTGCGCCAAAACCGGTGCGGGTCACTTTCTGCAAAAACTGCTTAGGAATGATCGCGTCCGTATCGACGTTAGCGGCGTCCAGCGGGACAACACGGCCCGTATGTTGGGTAAATTTTTCTGCCATGATTGTCTCCTTATTTCAGACTGCGAATATCGGCGAAATGGCCGGTAACTGCCGCGGCGGCGGCCATTGCCGGGCTGACCAGATGGGTGCGTCCACCGCGGCCCTGACGGCCTTCAAAGTTACGGTTGCTGGTAGAGGCGCAGCGCTCGCCCGGATTCAGGCGGTCGTTGTTCATCGCCAGACACATTGAGCAGCCCGGCAGGCGCCACTCGAAGCCTGCTTCGATGAAGATCTTATCCAGACCTTCCGCTTCCGCCTGGGCTTTCACCGGACCGGAGCCTGGAACCACCAGCGCCTGCACGCCCGGCGCCACTTTACGGCCTTTGGCAATCTCTGCCGCCGCGCGTAAATCCTCGATACGTGAGTTGGTGCAGGAACCGATAAAGACTTTATCAATGGCGACATCGGTCAACGGTACGCCTGGCTTCAGTCCCATATAGGCCAGCGCTTTTTCCGCACTGGCGCGCTCGACCGGATCGGCGAAGGACGCCGGGTCCGGGATGCTGTCGTTGACGGAAATCACCTGGCCCGGATTGGTGCCCCAGGTCACCTGAGGGGCGATCTCTTCCGCCTGCAGCGTGACAACGGTATCGAAGGTCGCGCCGTCGTCGGTTTTCAGGGTTTTCCAGTACGCCACCGCGTCGTCAAAATCCTGACCCTTCGGCGCATGCAGACGGCCTTTCACATAGTTGAAGGTGGTTTCGTCCGGCGCGACCAGGCCAGCTTTTGCGCCCATCTCAATAGCCATGTTGCACAGGGTCATACGACCTTCCATGCTCAGCGCCTGAATCGCGTCGCCGCAAAATTCCACAACGTGGCCGGTACCGCCCGCGCTGCCGGTTTTACCGATGATGGCCAGCACGATGTCCTTCGCGGTAATGCCCGGCGCGGCTTTACCCTTTACTTCAATTTTCATGGTTTTGGCGCGGCCCTGCTTCAGGGTCTGGGTCGCCAGAACGTGTTCCACTTCAGACGTGCCGATCCCGAAGGCCAGCGCGCCAAACGCGCCGTGGGTTGCGGTATGGGAGTCGCCGCAGACGATGGTCATGCCCGGCAGGGTAATACCCTGCTCAGGCCCCATCACGTGGACGATGCCCTGATACGGATGGTTCAGGTCATACAGCTCAACGCCAAACTCGTTGCAGTTCTTGATCAGCTCCTGCATCTGGATACGCGCCATCTCACCCGAGGCATTAATGTCTTTGGTCTGGGTGGAGACGTTGTGATCCATAGTCGCGAAGGTTTTACCCGGCTGACGTACCGGGCGCTTGTGCGCGCGCAGGCCGTCGAAGGCCTGCGGAGAGGTCACTTCGTGTACCAGATGACGGTCAATGTACAGCAGCGGGGTTTCGTTTGGTGCCTCGTAAACAACGTGCGCATCAAACAACTTTTCATATAACGTCTTAGCCATGATTACACCCCTTCAGCGACATAGCGGGCAATAATGTCGCCCATTTCATCGGTACTGATTGCTGCCGTGCCGCGCGCTAAGTCACCGGTACGGACGCCTTCTTCTAACGCCCGGTTAATGGCGTTTTCAATTGCGGTTGCTGCGTCGCCTGCATCGAGGCTATAGCGCAGCAGCAGGGCCAGGGAGAGGATCTGCGCAATCGGATTAGCAATGTTTTTGCCGGCGATATCCGGTGCGGAGCCGCCCGCCGGTTCGTACAGTCCAAAGCCTTCTTCATTCAGGCTGGCGGATGGCAGCATGCCCATAGAACCGGTGATCATCGCGCACTCGTCAGACAAGATATCGCCGAACAGGTTGGAGCAGAGCAGCACGTCAAACTGGGACGGATCCTTAATCAGCTGCATCGTTGCGTTGTCGATGTACATGTGCGACAGCTCAACGTCCGGGTACTGCTTAGCGACTTCACTGACGATCTCGCGCCACAAAATGGACGACTGCAGCACGTTCGCTTTATCAATGGAGGTCACCTTATGGCGGCGCTTACGTGCCGACTCAAACGCGATATGGGCGATACGTTCAATTTCGAAACGGTGATACACCTCGGTATCAAACGCTTTCTCATGCTGGCCGCTGCCTTCGCGACCTTTTGGCTGACCAAAGTAGATCCCACCCGTCAGCTCGCGCACGCAGAGAATGTCGAATCCGTTGGCCGCGATGTCCGCGCGCAGCGGGCAGAACTCTTCCAGCCCCTGATACAGCTTCGCCGGACGCAGGTTGCTGAACAGCTTAAAATGTTTACGCAGCGGCAGCAGCGCGCCGCGCTCTGGTTGCTCTGCCGGCGGGAGATGTTCCCATTTTGGGCCACCGACGGAGCCAAACAGCACGGCATCGGCATTTTCGCAGCCTTCAACGGTGGCTTTCGGCAATGGCGTTCCGTGATTATCAATCGCAATACCGCCCACGTCGTAGTGGCTGGTGGTAATTTTCATCGCAAAACGCGTGCGAACGGCTTCCAGTACTTTCAGCGCCTGTGCCATTACTTCCGGGCCAATACCGTCACCCGGCAACACAGCAATATGGTAATTCTTCGACATTACACGGTTTCCTTGTTGTTCTCTTTATTCTGAGCTTTGCGTTGCAACTCTTTTTCGACTTCAGCGGCGCGCCAGATGTTGTTCAGGACATGCACCATCGCTTTCGCGGAGGATTCGACAATATCCGTCGCCAGGCCCACACCGTGGAAACGGCGGCCGTTGTAGTTGACGACGATATCCACCTGACCCAGCGCATCTTTACCATGTCCTTTCGCCGTCAGGTCATACTTCACTAACTCAACGTCGTACTCGGTGACGCGGTTGATCGCCTGATAGATAGCGTCGACAGGGCCGTTGCCGTTTGCCGCTTCCGCTTTAATTTCATCACCGCAGGCCAGTTTGACCGAGGCGGTGGCGATGTCGCTGGAGCCGGACTGCACGTTGAAGTAATCCAGACGGAAGTGCTCTGGCTCTTCCTGCTGCTTGTTGATGAAGGCCAGCGCTTCCAGGTCGTAATCGAACACCTGGCCTTTCTTGTCGGCCAGCTTCAGGAACGCGTCGTACAGCTGATCCATGTTGTAATCGCTGTCCTGATAGCCCATCTCTTCCATACGGTGTTTCACCGCCGCACGGCCGGAACGGGAGGTCAGGTTCAACTGCACCTGGTTCAGGCCGATAGATTCCGGGGTCATGATTTCGTAGTTTTCACGGTTCTTCAGCACGCCGTCCTGGTGAATGCCGGAGGAGTGTGCGAAGGCGCCGGTGCCGACAATCGCCTTGTTGGCCGGAATCGGCATGTTGCAAATCTGGCTGACGGTCTGGCTGGTGCGCCAGATTTCGTTGTGATTGATGCGGGTGTGCACGTCCATGATGTCTTTGCGCACCTTGATTGCCATAATCACTTCTTCCAGCGAACAGTTGCCCGCGCGCTCGCCGATACCGTTCATCGCGCCTTCTACCTGACGCGCGCCGGCGTGCACCGCGGCGATGGCATTGCCTACGGCCAGGCCCAAATCATCATGGGTATGCACTGAGATGATCGCTTTATCAATATTCGGTACGCGCTCATACAGGCCGGTGATGATGTTGGAGAACTCAAACGGCATGGTGTAGCCGACGGTGTCCGGGATGTTGATGGTTTTCGCGCCCGCGTTGATGGCGGCTTCCACTACGCGTGCCAGGTCTTCGATTGGCGTGCGGCCCGCATCTTCACAGGAGAATTCAACGTCATCGGTGTAGTTGCGTGCGCGCTTAACCATATATACCGCGCGTTCAATGACCTCATCCAGCGTGCTGCGCAACTTGGTTGCGATATGCATGGGGGAGGTGGCAATAAAGGTGTGAATACGGAAGGCTTCGGCCACTTTCAGCGACTCAGCAGCTACGTCGATGTCTTTCTCTACGCAGCGCGCCAGACCGCACACGCGGCTGTTTTTAATGGTGCGGGCGATAGTCTGGACGGATTCGAAATCACCCGGAGACGAGACCGGGAAGCCGACCTCCATCACGTCGACGCCCATACGTTCGAGAGCCAGCGCAATCTGCAGTTTCTCTTTTACACTCAGGCTTGCCTGTAATGCCTGTTCACCGTCACGTAAAGTTGTATCGAAAATAATGACTTGCTGGCTCATGGGTTAGGTCCTTGTCAGTCTTAGGGCGCCTTGCTACGAGCATAAAAAAACCCGCGCAGTGGCGCGGGTTTTTAGTCTTACTGGTGACGATTCAACGCTGAATTTCGCCCGCCAGTCTACCGCGCACAGTGGATGCGTTTAGTAGTAGTAGACCGGTGAAACGAATGGTGCGTGTCATGAATCGTGCTCCGTTAAATTCAATATGCTTTTAGTGGTACTGGATACGACTGTGCATGTCAACCCCTGATGGTAAAAACGGCCCCGGAAGGTCGAGCAGGGAGGATGTGTGCTTTAGCTTATTGTGCTGGATTTTTCTTGTCTGGCTTTACAAATTGTCTAAATTTGGACTTAAAAAACATTTGCAGAAACAAATAAAATTAATAGGTATTTTTCAGGCGATCGTTTTGTTATGTAAGTGTCCTTTTAAAAATTCTTTAATATCACTTATTTATCATTCTGGTAAGTGTGTTTTGACTTTACTGAAACGAAAGGTGATAACAGATTATTAACTTAGTACTGAGCAACAGCGATAACAGTTTAATTATACTTAAGTCATCCTTAACTGGATGGTTGTTGTATATTGATTCGGTTTATGGTTTCATTCCAGCACTAAAGTTAAACATATCTTTTGCGTCTATTTTTATTTTAACGTTATTACGTGATCTTTATATATTCCGATTTTTAAACAATTTTCTTTCGCTGGTCGTATTTGCATGGTAAATCATATTTTCTGAAATTATTACAGTGCGTTGGCGAAGGGAGTGTAGCGTGACAGTGGAGTCAGAAGTGCCAGAAAATAATATTAAACAACCACAAGTTACTGATGGGATTAAACCGCAGTTGCGCACGGTGGATCTTAATCTATTGACGGTGTTTGATGCCGTCATGCAGGAGCAGAATATCACCCGGGCGGCACAATCGTTGGGAATGTCACAACCTGCGGTAAGCAACGCGGTTGCCAGGCTTAAAGTGATGTTCAACGACGAATTATTCGTTCGTTATGGCAGAGGGATCCAGCCGACAGCGCGGGCTTTCCAGCTTTTCGGCTCCATCCGCCAGGCGCTGCAGCTGGTGCAAAATGAGCTGCCAGGCTCGGGCTTTGAACCCTTAAGCAGTGAGAGAGTATTCCATCTCTGCGTCTGCAGCCCATTAGATAATTATCTGACATCAATTATTTATAATAAAGTTGAAGAGATCGCACCTAATATTAATCTTGTCTTTAAATCGTCCTTAAATCAAAACACTGAACACCAGTTACGTTACCAGGAAACCGAATTCGTCCTGGGTTATGAAGAATTCCGCCGTCCTGAATTTTCATGTGTACCGCTGTTTAAAGATGAAATGGTGCTGGTTGCCAGCAAAAAACATCCACGACTGAATGCTCCGCTACGTGAAAGTGACGTTTATGGCGAACAGCATGCCGTTGTCGCGCTCGACAGATATGCCTCCTTTAGCCTGCCGTGGTACGACACTGCGGAGAAACAGGCGAGCGTGGCTTATCAGGGAATGGCCATGGTCAGCGTATTAAACGTCGTTTCCCAGACGCAGCTGGTGGCAATTGCGCCACGCTGGCTGGCAGAAGAGTTCTCTGGCGCATTAAATCTGCAAATTCTGCCCCTGCCGCTCAAGCTAAATAGCCGTACCTGCTATCTCTCCTGGCATGAAGCCGCTGGACGGGATAAAGGACATCAGTGGATGGAAGAGCTACTTATTAGCATCTGCCGTCGATAATCGAGTCAGGATAAATTGCATCTCTGCATGTGATTTATCCTGGTTTTATTTCATTTATTGATATTTTGTTCTGTTGTGTATTTTGTCTGGCGGCTGCCAGGCCTGTAAAAATAGATGATTTTCTGGATCGCCGCGCTTTTCAGCGATGATTTATCATCTCGTCCTCTAATTTCAGATGAATTAACCATATCCTCTGACAATGTTTGTTTTTTCTGCTTTCACGGCCTCTTCTCTCTCCTGGTTTGCGAATTGCCTGCCTCATAACGAGCGGTTAAGGTAAGTATCACTCTGCAAAATAGAAGACGGGTTCATCCCGATCGCAAGACGGTGCGGAAATGAATTCGGCGGTCCGTCTATAACAAAATGCCTGGAGGCAAAGCATGGAGATGTTGTCTGGCGCGGAAATGGTCGTCCGGTCGCTGATCGATCAGGGCGTAAAGCAAGTGTTCGGCTATCCTGGCGGTGCGGTTCTTGATATTTATGATGCGCTGCATACGGTAGGGGGCATTGACCATGTGCTGGTACGCCATGAGCAGGCGGCGGTGCACATGGCCGATGGCCTGGCGCGTGCGACGGGTGAAGTGGGCGTGGTCCTGGTCACATCGGGGCCCGGTGCGACAAACGCCATTACCGGCATTGCGACCGCGTACATGGACTCTATTCCGCTGGTGATCCTTTCCGGACAGGTCGCGACATCACTGATTGGCTATGACGCGTTTCAGGAGTGCGACATGGTCGGGATTTCGCGTCCCGTTGTGAAGCACAGCTTCCTGGTCAAGCAAACCGAAGACATTCCTGGCGTGCTGAAGAAGGCGTTCTGGCTGGCGGCAAGCGGGCGCCCGGGGCCGGTGGTGGTCGATCTCCCTAAAGATATCCTGAACCCGGCAAACAAGCTGCCTTATGTCTGGCCGGAATCGGTGAGCATGCGTTCTTACAACCCAACAACGCAGGGCCACAAAGGTCAGATCAAACGCGCGCTGCAAACGCTGCTGGCTGCTAAAAAACCGGTGGTCTATGTCGGTGGCGGGGCTGTCAATTCAGCGTGTGAGGCACAGCTTCGTGAACTGGTTGAAAAGCTCAATCTTCCTGTTGCGTCATCGCTGATGGGGCTCGGAGCGTTTCCCGCCACCCACCGTCAGGCGCTCGGCATGTTAGGGATGCACGGTACCTATGAAGCCAACATGACAATGCATCATTCTGACGTGATCTTTGCCGTCGGCGTGCGTTTTGACGATCGTACTACCAACAACCTGGCGAAGTACTGCCCGAATGCCACCGTGCTGCACATTGATATTGATCCAACCTCAATTTCAAAAACAGTGTCGGCTGATGTACCTATCGTCGGTGACGCTCGTCAGGTCCTTGAACAAATGCTGGATCTGCTGGCCCTGGAGAACACAGCTCAGCCGCTGGATGAGATCCGCGACTGGTGGCAGCAAATTGAGCAGTGGCGCGCGCGGCAGTGTCTGAAATATGACACCCAAAGCGAGCATATTAAGCCGCAGGCGGTCATCGAAGCGGTCTGGCGACTGACGAAAGGCGATGCATATGTAACCTCTGACGTGGGTCAGCATCAAATGTTTGCCGCCCTCTATTATCCGTTTGATAAACCGCGTCACTGGATCAACTCGGGTGGTTTAGGCACGATGGGCTTTGGCTTGCCTGCCGCGCTGGGCGTTAAGCTGGCGCTGCCAAATGAAACCGTTGTCTGCGTGACCGGTGACGGCAGTATCCAGATGAACATTCAGGAACTCTCCACCGCGCTGCAATATGAGCTGCCGGTGCTGGTGCTCAACCTCAACAACGGCTATCTCGGCATGGTGAAGCAGTGGCAGGATATGATCTACTCAGGCCGCCACTCTCAGTCGTATATGGAATCGCTGCCGGATTTTGTTCGTCTTGCTGAAGCTTACGGTCATGTGGGGATGCGGGTGACCGACCCGGCTGAACTGGAAACGAAGCTTGCAGAAGCGCTTGAGCACGTTAAAAACAACCGCCTTGTCTTTATGGATGTCATCGTTGATGGGACCGAGCACGTTTATCCGATGCATATTCGCGGCGGCGGTATGGATGAGATGTGGTTAAGCAAAACGGAGAGAACCTGATATGCGCCGGATATTATCGGTATTACTGGAAAACGAGTCTGGCGCACTGTCGCGCGTCATTGGGCTTTTTGCGCAGCGCGGCTATAACATTGAAAGCCTGACCGTAGCGCCAACGGACGATCCGACGCTGTCGCGTATGACGATTCAGACCGTTGGCGACGCCAAGGTGATTGAGCAGATCGAGAAACAGCTGCATAAGCTGGTCGACGTGCTGCGCGTGAGCGAGCTGGGGCAGGGCGCTTACGTTGAGCGTGAGGTTATGCTGGTAAAAATTCAGGCCAGCGGTTACGGGCGGGAAGAGGTCAAACGCAATGCGGATATCTTCCGCGGGCAGATCATCGACGTCACGCCTTCTCTTTATACGGTTCAGCTGGTCGGAACCAGTGACAAGCTGGACGCTTTCCTGGCGTCCGTGCGGGATGTAGCAAAAATTGTTGAGGTGGCGAGATCGGGGATCGTTGGTCTGTCACGCGGCGAGAAAATCATGCGGTAGTTATTAAAAAGGTTCGCCTCTTTCAGCCCGGTCACCAAAGCCGGGCTTTTTTTTGCGTAATCAGCCGACAACGCAGATAAAAGCGGTTGCCGCGAAGGCTTTTCTGCGTTTAGATGTTAAAAGATTTAACCATAACCTTGACAGGGCCATGGACTCTTTTCTTTTTTTAAGGGGCAATTGTGAAACTGGATGAAATCGCCCGGCTAGCCGGCGTGTCACGAACAACGGCCAGCTATGTGATTAACGGCAAAGCAAAGCAGTACCGTGTCAGCGATAAGACCGTTGAAAAAGTTATGGCGGTGGTTCGTGAGCATAACTACCATCCGAATGCTGTCGCTGCCGGCCTGCGCGCCGGGCGCACCCGCTCTATTGGTCTGGTGATCCCGGATCTGGAAAACACCAGCTATACCCGTATCGCCAACTATCTTGAACGTCAGGCTCGTCAGCGCGGTTACCAGTTGCTGATCGCCTGTTCTGAAGACCAGCCCGATAACGAGATGCGCTGCATTGAGCATCTGCTCCAGCGTCAGGTTGATGCCATCATCGTCTCGACCTCCTTACCGCCGGAGCATCCGTTCTACCAGCGCTGGGCGAACGATCCTTTCCCCATCGTTGCGCTGGACCGCGCACTCGATCGTGAGCATTTCACAAGCGTAGTGGGTGCCGATCAGGATGACGCGGAAATGCTGGCCGCTGAGCTAAGAACTTTCCCCGCTGAAACGGTGCTGTATCTTGGCGCGCTGCCTGAGCTTTCCGTGAGCTTCCTGCGTGAGCAGGGGTTCAGAACCGCCTGGAAAGACGATCCGCGTGAAGTCCACTATCTCTATGCCAACAGCTATGAACGCGAAGCCGCTGCGCAGCTGTTCGAAAAATGGCTGGAGACGCACCCGATGCCCCAGGCGCTGTTCACCACGTCGTTTGCTCTTCTGCAGGGGGTGATGGATGTCACCTTACGTCGTGAAGGCAAGCTTCCCTCCGACCTGGCGATCGCCACGTTTGGGGATAACGAGCTTCTCGATTTCCTTCAGTGCCCGGTGCTGGCGGTGGCTCAGCGTCACCGCGATGTAGCTGAACGCGTTCTGGAGATTGTTCTGGCGAGCCTGGATGAGCCGCGAAAACCGAAGCCGGGTCTGACGCGTATCAAACGTAATCTCTATCATCGCGGAATTTTGAGCCGCCATAAATGAAATGACGGGGCGGCGAAAACCGCCCCTTTTTACTGAAATAATTTGCCGAGTTAATTCCCGCAATGAAATTAGGATAATTCTTGAGAGATCATAATCTACTATTTTTCCTAATTCATTTTGTCGTTTAAAATGGTCCTTAAAGAATCATGAAGCCATTTTAAAAGCCTATCTTTGTATTATTTTGTTACAAACCCTCTTCGGTCGATGAATATTCAGCCGTTTTTCCTTCCCCCTTGACCGGCCAGCAACGCAGCCGCTGCCTTCACCGTCCGCTTGCGTGAATCTGGCGCTGTTATCCCCAGAGAATCTGTCATAAAATGCTGCCCGCGTCGCAAACTGACACTTTATATTTATCTGCGATGATATTGAGTGAGCCTTAACGCTAGTGTGCATATTCGGTTTTTTTCTTACAAATATTCATAACGTTAATTTTGCCTCGCCAGTTGTGCAGTTATTAGCCAGGTCTGTTTATCTCTGTAAATAGCGGCCTTTCGGGTCCTTATAGGGAGAGTCCTGGCTTGACAAGCTTTTCCCTCGCTCCGTAAACTCCTTTAGGTGGGAATTTGTGGGTTAAAGTGGTGAGGAGGGGTGAGACTGGCATGTTCCGTGGAGCTACGTTAGTCAATCTCGACAGCAAAGGGCGTTTATCGGTCCCAACCCGATATCGCGACCAGCTGATTGAGAACGCTTCGGGTCAAATGGTTTGCACCATTGACATCAACTCCCCCTGCCTGCTGCTTTACCCCTTACCTGAATGGGAAATTATTGAGCAAAAGCTGTCGCGACTGTCGAGCATGAACCCGCAAGAGCGCCGCGTGCAGCGGCTGTTATTGGGACATGCCAGTGAGTGTCAGATGGATAGCGCCGGGCGATTACTGATTGCGCCCGTGCTGCGGCAACATGCCGGTCTGACCAAAGAAGTGATGCTGGTCGGACAGTTCAACAAGTTTGAACTGTGGGACGAAACGACCTGGTATCAACAGGTCAAGGAAGATATCGACGCTGAGCAGTCTGATTCCGCCACTTTATCGGAACGGCTGCAGGACTTGTCTCTATAAATATGATGGAAAATTATAAACACAAAACGGTGCTGCTGGACGAGGCCGTAAACGGCCTGAACATTCGTCCGGATGGCATCTACATTGATGGCACGTTTGGTCGCGGTGGTCACTCGCGTTTGATCCTCTCCCAGCTTGGAGAGGAAGGGCGTCTGCTGGCAATCGATCGCGATCCGCAGGCGATTGCCGTTGCACAGACCATCAATGACCCACGCTTTTCCATCGTGCATGGACCTTTCTCTGCGCTCGCGGATTACGTTGCCGAGCGCGATCTTACGGGCAAGATCGACGGGATTCTTCTCGATCTTGGCGTCTCTTCACCCCAGCTTGATGATGCAGAACGCGGCTTCTCCTTTATGCGTGACGGTCCGCTGGACATGCGTATGGACCCGACGCGTGGCCAGTCTGCCGCCGAATGGCTGCAGACCGCTGACGAAGCGGATATTGCCTGGGTGATCAAAACCTTTGGCGAAGAACGTTTTGGCAAGCGCATTGCGCGCGCCATCGTTGAGCGCAACCGCGTTGAGCCAATGACCCGCACCAAAGAGCTGGCCGAAGTGATTGCGGCGGCGACGCCGGTGAAGGATAAACACAAACATCCCGCGACCCGTACCTTCCAGGCGGTTCGCATCTGGGTAAACAGTGAACTGGAGGAAATAGAGCTGGCGCTAAAAAGCTCGCTCGACGTGCTGGCCCCGGGTGGGCGGTTATCCATCATCAGCTTCCATTCGCTGGAAGACCGCATTGTGAAACGCTTCATGCGTGAACAGAGCCGCGGTCCACAAGTGCCAGCAGGGCTGCCGATGACGGAAGAACAACTCAGGAAGCTGGGTGGCCGTCAGTTGCGAGCATTAGGCAAGTTGATGCCGGGCGAAGAAGAGGTGGCAGAGAATCCACGCGCCCGTAGTTCAGTGCTGCGAGTAGCAGAGAGGACGAACGCATGATCGGCAGAGTGACAGAGACCCTAAGCAAAGTTAAGGGATCGTTAGGAAGCAACGAGCGCCATGCTTTGCCTGGCGTGATCGGCGACGATCTTTTGCGGTTTGGGAAGCTGCCACTCTGCCTGTTCATTTGCATCATTGTTACGGCAGTTACGGTGGTGACCACGGCTCACCATACACGTTTATTGACTGCGCAGCGCGAGCAGCTGGTTCTGGAACGCGATGCGCTGGATATTGAATGGCGAAATCTGATCCTTGAAGAAAACGCGCTCGGCGATCACAGCCGGGTTGAACGGATCGCAACGGAAAAGCTGCAACTGCAGCATGTTGATCCTTCCCAGGAAAATATCGTAGTACAAAAATAAGGGAAAACGCGACGCATGAAAGCAGCGGCAAAAACGCTAAAACCAAAACGTCAGGAAGAACAGGCCAACTTTATCAGTTGGCGTTTTGCGTTGCTTTGCGGCTGCATTTTACTGGCGCTGGGTTTCCTGCTGGGGCGCGTGGCGTGGCTGCAAATCATCGCCCCTGACATGCTGGTACGCCAGGGGGATATGCGCTCCCTTCGCGTTCAGGAAGTGTCGACTTCTCGCGGAATGATAACCGACCGTTCAGGCCGCCCGCTGGCGGTGAGCGTGCCGGTGAAAGCGATCTGGGCCGACCCGAAAGAGCTGCACGATGCCGGTGGCATCACGCTTGATAACCGCTGGAAAGCGCTGTCAGATGCGCTCAAAATGCCGCTGGATCAGCTTGCCTCCCGCGTCAACGCGAACCCGAAAGGGCGTTTTATCTATCTGGCGCGCCAGGTTAACCCTGACATGGCGGACTACATTCGAAAACTGAAGCTGCCGGGCATTCATCTGCGCGAAGAATCCCGTCGTTACTATCCGTCCGGTGAAGTAACCGCTCACCTCATTGGCTTCACCAACGTCGACAGCCAGGGGATTGAGGGCGTTGAAAAAAGTTTCGATAAGTGGCTTACCGGCCAGCCGGGCGAGCGAATTGTGCGTAAGGACCGCTACGGGCGCGTCATCGAAGATATCTCCTCTACGGACAGCCAGGCGGCGCACAACCTGGCCCTGAGTATTGACGAGCGCCTGCAGGCGCTGGTCTACCGCGAGCTCAACAACGCCGTGGCGTTTAACAAGGCCGAGTCAGGCAGCGCCGTGCTGGTGGATGTCAGTACTGGCGAAGTGCTGGCCATGGCCAACAGTCCGTCCTACAACCCGAATAACTTTACCGGCACCGCAAAAGATGCGATGCGTAACCGGGCGATTACTGACGTGTTCGAACCCGGCTCCACGGTGAAACCGATGGTGGTGATGACGGCGCTTCAGCGCGGTATCGTCAATGAAAACACGGTCCTGAACACGATCCCTTACCGTATTAACGGCCACGAGATTAAAGACGTGGCGCGCTACAGCGAATTGACCCTGACCGGGGTGTTACAGAAGTCGAGTAACGTCGGTGTTTCAAAGCTGGCGTTAGCGATGCCGTCCTCAGCGTTAGTAGAGACTTACTCACGTTTTGGACTGGGAAAGGCGACCAATTTGGGGTTGGTCGGAGAACGCAGTGGCTTATATCCTCAAAAACAACGGTGGTCTGACATAGAGAGGGCCACCTTCTCTTTCGGCTACGGGCTAATGGTAACCCCGTTACAGTTAGCGCGAGTCTACGCAACGATTGGCAGCTACGGCGTCTATCGCCCGCTGTCCATCACCAAAGTTGATCCACCGGTTCCGGGCGAGCGTATCTTCCCGGAATCCATCGTTCGTACCGTTGTGCACATGATGGAAAGCGTGGCGCTGCCGGGTGGCGGCGGCGTGAAGGCGGCCATTAAAGGCTACCGCATCGCCATTAAAACCGGTACGGCGAAAAAGGTGGGGCCAGACGGTCGCTACATCAACAAATACATTGCCTATACCGCAGGCGTTGCGCCTGCAAGCAATCCGCGTTTTGCGCTTGTGGTCGTCATTAACGATCCACAGGCGGGTAAATACTACGGCGGCGCCGTTTCTGCGCCTGTGTTTGGCGCCATCATGGGCGGCGTGTTACGCACCATGAACGTTGAACCGGATGCGCTGGCGACGGGCGAAAAAAGTGAATTTGTAATTAATCAAGGCGAGGGTACAGGTGGCAGATCGTAATTTGCGCGACCTTCTCGCTCCGTGGGTGCCTATGCTACCTGCGCGAGCACTACGAGAGATGGTACTGGACAGCCGCGTGGCTGCTTCTGGCGATCTTTTTGTGGCGGTGGTCGGTCATCAGGCGGACGGGCGTCGTTATATCCCGCAGGCGATTGCGCAAGGTGTTGCTGCCATTATTGCTGAGGCCAAAGACGAAGCAACCGACGGTGAGATCCGTGAAATTCACGGGGTGCCGGTTGTCTATCTCAGCCAGTTGAATGAGCGTCTCTCTGCACTGGCAGGACGTTTTTATCACGAACCTTCCGACCAGCTGCGTCTGGTTGGCGTGACGGGCACGAACGGAAAAACCACCACCACGCAGCTGATGGCGCAGTGGGCTCAACTGCTGGGTGAAACGGGGGCCGTGATGGGCACCGTAGGCAACGGCCTGCTGGGCAAAGTGAGCCCGACGGAAAACACCACCGGCTCGGCGGTTGACGTACAGCATGTGCTTGCCGGTCTGGCAGGGCAGGGGGCAACCTTTGCTGCGATGGAAGTCTCTTCGCACGGTCTGGTTCAGCACCGCGTCGCGGCGCTGAAATTTGCTGCTTCAGTGTTCACGAACCTGAGCCGCGATCACCTTGATTACCATGGTGATATGGAGCACTACGAAGCCGCGAAATGGCTGCTGTTCTCTACTCACCATTACGGCCAGGCTATCATCAACGCCGATGACGAAGTGGGCCGCCGCTGGCTTGCGAAGCTGCCGGACGCGGTTGGGGTGTCGATGGAAGACCATATCAATCCGAACTGCCACGGCCGCTGGCTGAAGGCCGTTGACGTTAACTATCACGACAGCGGCGCAACGATCCGCTTTGCCTCTTCCTGGGGGGAAGGTGAAATTGAAAGCCGCCTGATGGGGGCGTTTAACGTCAGCAACCTGCTGCTGGCTCTGGCGACGTTGCTGGCGCTGGGTTATCCGATGGCGGAGCTGCTGGAAACGTCAACGCGTCTGCAGCCGGTTTGCGGCCGTATGGAAGTGTTCAGCGCGCCGGGTAAACCGACCGTAGTGGTTGATTATGCCCACACCCCGGATGCGCTGGAAAAAGCACTGGAAGCAGCGCGCCTGCACTGCACCGGTAAGCTCTGGTGCGTGTTTGGCTGCGGCGGCGATCGCGATAAAGGCAAACGCCCGCTGATGGGGGCTATTGCCGAGCAGTTCGCGGATATTCCGGTTGTGACCGATGACAACCCGCGTACCGAAGAGCCGCGCGCCATCATCAACGATATTCTGGCGGGAATGCTGGACGCCGGTCGTGCCCGCGTGGTGGAAGGCCGTGCGGAAGCCGTGACCAACACCATTATGCAGGCGCAGGAGAATGATGTTGTTCTGCTGGCGGGCAAAGGGCATGAAGATTATCAGATTGTTGGCAATCGCCGTCTGGACTACTCGGACCGCGTAACGGCAGCACGCCTGCTGGGAGTAGTGGCATGATTAGCATCACGTTACGTCAGGCCGCTGCCATCCTGCAGGGCGACCTGCACGGGCAAGACCTGACCATCGATGCCGTGACGACTGACACCCGCAAAATTACTGCGGGCTGTCTGTTTGTGGCGCTGAAAGGCGAGCGTTTTGACGCGCATGATTTTGCAGAACAGGCCAAAGAGAACGGCGCCGGTGCGCTGCTCGTCAGCCGCAGGCTCGATATCGATCTGCCGCAGATTGTGGTGAACGATACGCGTCTCGCGTTCGGCGAGCTGGCCGCCTGGGTGCGTCAGCAGGTGCCTGCTCGCGTTGTCGCACTGACCGGGTCATCAGGCAAAACGTCGGTGAAAGAGATGACGGCGGCGATCCTCAGCCAGTGCGGCAATACGCTCTATACCGCGGGCAACCTCAATAATGACATCGGCGTGCCGATGACATTACTTCGCCTGACCAAAGAGCATGAATTTGCGGTGATCGAGTTAGGGGCAAACCACCAGGGCGAAATCGCCTGGACCGTAAGCCTGACTCGCCCGGAAGCGGCGCTGGTGAATAACCTGGCGGCGGCGCATCTTGAAGGCTTCGGCTCGCTGGAAGGTGTGGCGAAAGCGAAAGGTGAGATTTACACCGGCCTGCCGGATGACGGTATTGCCATTCTTAACGCCGATAACAACGACTGGCTGAACTGGCAAAGCATCATTGGTTCACGTAAAACCTGGCGCTTCTCGCCGAATGCGGCCAACAGTGACTTTACCGCGACCAATATCCATGTGACGTCGCACGGTACGGAGTTCACCCTCACCACCCCGACGGGTGGCGTAGACGTGCTGCTGCCGCTGCCGGGACGCCATAACATCGCCAATGCGCTTGCGGCAGCGGCGTTATCGACGGCGGTGGGCGCGTCGCATGAGGCGATCAAAGCGGGGCTGGCGAACCTGAAAGCCGTGCCGGGACGTCTGTTCCCGATTCAGCTTTCGGAAAACAAGCTGCTGCTGGATGACTCCTACAACGCGAACGTCGGCTCGATGACGGCGGCGGTGCAGGTATTATCTGAAATGCCGGGCTACCGCATCATGGTGGTTGGCGATATGGCCGAGCTGGGCGATGAAAGCGAAGCCTGTCATACCCAGGTCGGTGAAGCGGCAAAAGCGGCGGGGCTGGACTGCGTGCTGAGCGCAGGAAAACTGAGCCAGGCGATTAGCCGTGCCAGCGGCGTTGGCGAACATTTTGCCGATAAAGCCGCCTTAATTGAGCGCCTTAAGGCATTAATTACAGAAAAACAAATTGTGACAGTGTTAGTGAAAGGTTCACGTAGTGCCGCCATGGAAGAGGTTGTGCACGCATTACAGGAGAACGGGACATGTTAGTTTGGCTGGCCGAACATTTGGTCAAATATTATTCTGGCTTTAACGTCTTTTCGTATCTGACGTTTCGCGCCATCGTCAGCCTGCTGACTGCGCTGTTCATCTCGTTGTGGATGGGCCCGCGCATGATTGCCCGTCTGCAAAAACTCTCTTTCGGCCAGGTCGTACGTAACGACGGTCCGGAGTCGCACTTCAGCAAGCGCGGTACGCCGACGATGGGCGGGATCATGATCCTTACCGCGATCGTTGTTTCCGTGCTGCTGTGGGCCTACCCGTCCAACCCGTACGTCTGGTGCGTGCTGACCGTGCTGGTGGGCTACGGCATTATCGGGTTTGTGGATGATTACCGCAAAGTCGTCCGCAAAGACACGAAGGGCCTGATCGCCCGCTGGAAGTATTTCTGGATGTCAGTGATTGCGCTGGGCGTGGCCTTCGCGCTGTATCTGGCCGGGAAAGACACGCCTGCCACCGAGCTGGTGGTGCCGTTCTTTAAAGACGTGATGCCGCAACTGGGGCTGTTCTACATCCTGCTGGCCTACTTTGTGATTGTTGGCACAGGCAACGCCGTTAACCTGACCGACGGTCTGGATGGCCTGGCCATTATGCCAACCGTCTTTGTGGCCGCCGGTTTCGCGCTGGTGGCGTGGGCGACCGGTAACATGAACTTTGCGAACTACCTGCACATCCCTTATCTGCGCCACGCGGGTGAGCTGGTGATCGTCTGTACGGCGATTGTCGGCGCGGGGCTGGGCTTCCTGTGGTTCAACACCTACCCGGCGCAGGTCTTTATGGGCGACGTCGGTTCTCTGGCTTTAGGCGGTGCGCTCGGCATTATCGCCGTACTGCTGCGTCAGGAGTTCCTGCTGGTGATCATGGGCGGCGTGTTTGTGGTTGAGACCCTGTCGGTGATTTTGCAGGTTGGCTCCTTCAAGCTGCGCGGTCAGCGCATCTTCCGTATGGCGCCGATCCACCACCACTATGAACTGAAAGGCTGGCCGGAGCCGCGCGTGATTGTGCGCTTCTGGATTATTTCGCTGATGCTGGTGCTGATTGGCCTGGCAACGCTGAAGGTACGTTAATCATGGCAGATTACCAGGGCAAAAAAGTCGTTATCATCGGGTTAGGCCTCACAGGCCTCTCCTGCGTGGACTTTTTCCTTGCGCGCGGCGTTACGCCGCGCGTGATGGATACGCGTGTCTCTCCGCCGGGTCTGGACAAGCTGCCGGAACAGGTTGAACGCCACCTTGGTGGTCTGAATGATGACTGGCTGCTGGCAGCCGATCTGATTGTCGCCAGCCCGGGAATGGCGCTGGCGCACCCTTCATTGAGCGCTGCCGCGGATGCGGGCGTTGAGATTGTCGGCGATATCGAACTGTTCTGCCGCGAAGCGCAGGCGCCGGTTATCGCGATCACCGGTTCTAACGGCAAAAGCACCGTTACTACCCTGGTGGGTGAAATGGCGAAAGCCGCAGGCATGAACGTAGGGGTAGGCGGCAATATCGGTCTGCCCGCGCTGATGCTGCTGGACAAAGGCTGCGAGCTGTACGTTCTGGAACTTTCCAGCTTCCAGCTTGAAACCACCTCCAGCCTGCATGCGGCGGCGGCAACAATCCTCAACGTGACTGAAGATCATATGGACCGGTATCCATTTGGTCTGCAGCAGTACCGCGCGGCCAAGCTGCGCGTATACGAAAACGCCAAAGTCTGCGTGGTTAACGCCGATGACGCGCTGACCATGCCCGTGCGTGGCGCGGACGAGCGCTGTATCAGCTTTGGTATCACCATGGGTGATTATCATCTGAACCGTCAGTTGGGAGAAACCTGGCTGCGCGTGAAAGGCGAGAAAGTGCTGAACGTGAAAGAGATGAAGCTTTCCGGCCAGCACAACTACACCAATGCCCTGGCGGCGCTGGCGCTTGCGGATGCCGTAGGGCTGCCGCGCTCTTCCAGCCTGAAAGCGTTGACTACGTTTTCCGGCCTGGCGCACCGTTTCCAGCTGGCGCTGGAGCATAACGGCGTGCGCTGGATTAACGACTCCAAAGCGACCAACGTGGGAAGCACGGAGGCCGCGCTGAACGGTCTGCACGTTGACGGTACCCTTCATCTGCTGTTGGGTGGAGACGGCAAATCCGCAGATTTCTCCTCCCTGAAGCCGTATCTCACCGGCGATAACATCCGCCTGTACTGCTTTGGCCGCGACGGCAGCGAGCTGGCTGAACTACGCCCGGAAATTGCCGAGCAAACTGAAACCATGGAACAGGCGATGCGGCTGATCGCCCCGCGCGTGCAGCCTGGCGATATGGTTCTGCTCTCCCCGGCGTGCGCCAGCCTCGATCAGTTTAAGAATTTCGAACAGCGTGGCGATGTCTTTACCCGCCTTGCGAAGGAGTTAGGCTGATGCGTTTATCTCTCCCTCGCCTGAAAATGCCGCGCCTGCCAGGATTTGGGATCCTGGTGTGGCTGTTTGCGGCGCTGAAAGGCTGGGTGATGGCTTCACGGGATAAAGATTCCGATAGCCTGATTATGTACGACCGCACCCTGTTCTGGCTGACGCTGGGGCTGGCGGCGATCGGCTTTATCATGGTGACCTCGGCTTCCATGCCCGTCGGGCAGCGTCTGGCGAACGATCCCTTCCTGTTCGCCAAGCGTGACGGGCTGTACATCATTCTGGCGTTTTGCCTGGCGCTGGTGACGCTTCGTCTGCCGATGGCGTTCTGGCAGCGGCACAGTACCGCGATGCTGATCGCTTCTATCATCATGCTCTTGATCGTGCTGGTTGTCGGGAGCTCCGTTAACGGGGCATCGCGCTGGATCGCCTTCGGCCCGCTGCGTATTCAGCCGGCGGAATTTACCAAGCTTTCATTGTTCTGCTATCTGGCGAACTACCTGGTCCGTAAGGTCGATGAGGTGCGTAATAACCTTCGCGGGTTCTTAAAGCCGATGGGCGTGATTCTGGTGCTGGCGATCCTGCTGCTGGCGCAGCCTGACCTCGGTACTGTGGTAGTGCTGTTCGTGACGACGCTGGCGATGCTGTTCCTGGCAGGGGCCAAGCTGTGGCAGTTCATTGCCATTATCGGAATGGGGATATCAGCGGTGGTGCTGCTGATCCTCGCTGAGCCTTACCGTATCCGCCGCGTTACCTCATTCTGGAACCCCTGGGAAGATCCGTTCGGCAGCGGTTATCAGCTGACGCAGTCGCTGATGGCGTTTGGCCGCGGTGAAGTCTGGGGGCAAGGCCTGGGCAATTCGGTTCAGAAACTGGAGTATTTACCGGAAGCGCATACTGACTTCATCTTCTCCATTATTGGGGAAGAACTGGGTTATATCGGTGTGGTATTAGCGCTATTAATGGTATTCTTCGTCGCTTTCCGTGCTATGTCCATCGGCCGGAAAGCGCTGGAGATCGATCACCGCTTCTCAGGCTTCTTAGCCTGCTCAATTGGTATCTGGTTTAGCTTCCAGGCGCTGGTTAACGTCGGGGCCGCAGCGGGTATGCTGCCGACCAAAGGTCTGACGTTGCCGCTGATCAGCTATGGTGGTTCGAGTCTGTTGATCATGTCGACGGCCATTATGTTTTTGTTACGCATAGATTATGAGACGCGTCTGGAGAAAGCCCAGGCGTTTACACGAGGTTCACGATGAATCAACCGAAGCGGTTAATGGTGATGGCGGGCGGTACCGGCGGACACGTGTTCCCGGGACTGGCGGTTGCGCACCATTTAATGGATCAGGGCTGGCAGGTACGCTGGCTGGGAACCGCAGACCGCATGGAGGCCGACCTGGTACCGAAGCACGGTATCGAGATCGACTTTATTCGAATTTCTGGCCTGCGGGGAAAAGGCCTCAAGGCCATGCTGCTGGCACCGGTGCGTATTTTCAACGCCTGGCGTCAGGCGCGCACCATCATGAAGCGCTTTAAGCCCGATGTGGTGTTGGGCATGGGCGGCTATGTCTCTGGTCCCGGCGGGCTGGCCGCATGGTCATTGGGTATTCCCGTTGTGCTGCATGAGCAGAACGGTATTGCCGGCCTGACCAACAAGTGGCTGGCGAAAATCGCGACCAAAGTGATGCAGGCGTTTCCCGGCGCGTTCCCGAAAGCGGACGTGGTGGGCAACCCGGTGCGCGTGGACGTGCTGGCGCTACCGCTGCCGGATGCCCGCCTGGCGGGACGTGAAGGTCCGGTTCGTGTGCTGGTTGTCGGTGGGTCTCAGGGGGCGCGTATTTTAAACCAGACGATGCCGCAGGTGGCGGCAAAGCTGGGGGATGCCGTGACGATCTGGCACCAGAGCGGAAAAGGCGCTCAGCAGACCGTTGAGCAGGCTTATGCCGAAGCGGGAAAACCGCAGCATAAAGTGACGGAATTTATTGACGATATGGCCGCAGCCTATGCCTGGGCCGATGTCGTGGTCTGCCGCTCGGGGGCGCTGACGGTGAGCGAAATTGCCGCCGCCGGTTTACCCGCGCTGTTCGTGCCGTTCCAGCACAAAGACCGACAGCAGTACTGGAATGCGCTGCCGCTTGAGAAAGCCGGCGCGGCGAAAATTTTTGAACAGCCACAATTTACCGCCGATGCGGTCGCCACCACCCTGGCGGGCTGGAACAGAGACGCACTGCTGGAGATGGCACAACGCGCGCGCGCGGTTGCTATCCCGGATGCGACAGAACGGGTGGCAAAAGAAGTGAGCCTGGCAGCCCAGGCTTAACCCTCGCAGCGCGTGAAGCGCGGCACGAATTTTAAGTAGTCGATGGCGTTTAGAGAATGAATACACAACAACTGGCAAAACTGCGTTCAATCGTGCCCGAGATGCGTCGCGTCCGGCACATTCACTTTGTTGGCATCGGTGGTGCTGGCATGGGCGGTATTGCCGAAGTGTTAGCTAACGAAGGCTATCAGATCAGCGGGTCTGACCTGGCGCCAAACCCTGTAACGCAGCAGCTGGCGTCGCTTGGGGCGACTATCTATTTCAACCATCGCCCGGAAAACGTGCGCGATGCGAGCGTGGTGGTGGTCTCAAGCGCCATCTCCTCTGACAACCCGGAAATCGTTGCCGCGCATGAAGCGCGCATTCCCGTGATCCGCCGTGCTGAAATGCTGGCGGAACTGATGCGTTTCCGTCACGGCATCGCGATTGCCGGCACCCACGGTAAAACCACGACCACGGCGATGGTCTCCAGTATTTATGCGGAAGCCGGGCTCGATCCGACGTTCGTCAACGGCGGTCTGGTGAAAGCGGCAGGCGTGCATGCGCGTCTGGGCCACAGCCGTTATCTGATTGCGGAAGCGGATGAGAGTGACGCGTCGTTCCTGCATCTGCAGCCGATGGTGGCGATTGTCACGAACATCGAAGCTGACCATATGGATACCTACCAGGGCGACTTCGAGAACTTAAAGCAGACCTTTATCAACTTCCTGCACAACCTGCCGTTTTATGGGCGTGCGGTAATGTGCGTCGACGACCCGGTGATCCGCGAGCTGCTGCCGCGCGTCGGTCGTCAAATCACCACCTATGGTTTCAGCGAAGACGCTGACGTTCGCGTGGAAGCGTACAAACAGATTGGTGCGCAGGGCCATTTCACTCTGGCGCGTCAGGACAAAGAGCTGCTGCACGTCACGCTGAATGCGCCTGGGCGCCATAACGCGCTCAACGCCGCTGCGGCAGTGGCTGTTGCGACGGAAGAAGGCATTGACGATGAAGCGATCCTGCGCGCGCTGGAAAGCTTCCAGGGCACGGGGCGTCGCTTCGACTTCCTCGGTGAATTCCCGCTGGATGCGGTGAATGGTAAGCCAGGCACCGCGATGCTGGTAGACGACTACGGTCACCATCCGACCGAAGTGGACGCGACCATCAAAGCCGCACGCGCGGGCTGGCCGGAGAAGAATCTGGTGATGATCTTCCAGCCGCACCGCTTCACGCGTACCCGCGATCTGTATGACGATTTCGCCAGCGTCCTGTCGCAGGTGGATACCCTGCTGATGCTGGATGTTTACGCCGCAGGCGAAACGCCGATTCCGGGCGCGGACAGTCGTTCCCTGTGTCGTACCATTCGCGGGCGCGGTAAAGTTGACCCTATTCTGGTATCTGATCCGGCGCAGGTGGCGGAAATTCTGGCACCGGTCCTGACCGGTAACGATCTGATTCTGATTCAGGGTGCGGGAAATATCGGCAAAATCGCCCGTACTTTAGCCGAAATCAAACTGAAGCCGCAAACCCAGGAGGATGAGCATCATGGCTGATAAGATTGCAGTCCTCTCTGGCGGCACCTCCGCCGAGCGCGAGGTTTCCCTGAATTCCGGGGCTGCCGTGCTGGCGGGCCTGCGTGAAGGCGGCGTAAACGCGCACCTGGTCGATCCAAAAGAGGTCGACGTGACGCAATTAAAAGCGATGGGCTTCGATAAGGTCTTTATCGCGCTACATGGTCGTGGCGGTGAAGACGGAACCCTGCAGGGGCTTCTGGATCTGATCGGCATGCCTTACACCGGCAGCGGCGTGATGGCTTCCGCCATCTCTATGGATAAACTGCGCAGTAAGTTACTCTGGCAGGGCGCGGGGCTACCTGTTGCACCTTGGGTGGCGCTGACCCGTCGCGAATTTGAATTGGGCCTGTCGGACAGCGTTAATACACGCATTGCGTCACTGGGCTTACCGGTTATTGTAAAGCCGAGCCGGGAAGGGTCGAGCGTCGGGATGTCAAAGGTCGATAAAGCTGAAGATTTGTCATCTGCTTTAGCGCTGGCATTTCAACATGATGAAGAAGTTCTGATTGAAAAATGGCTCAGCGGGCCGGAATTTACCGTCGCGATGCTTGGCGAAGAAATTTTACCGTCAATTCGCATCCAACCCGCCGGAGTCTTCTATGATTATGAGGCGAAGTATCTCTCTGATGAGACGCAATATTTCTGCCCTTGTGGTCTTGAAGGTGAGCGTGAAGCCGAATTACAGTCCCTGGTGGTAAAAGCCTGGAATGTTCTCGGGTGTCGTGGCTGGGGACGCATTGATGTGATGCAGGACAATGACGGGCAGTTTTATCTGTTGGAAGCCAATACCTCGCCGGGAATGACCAGCCACAGCCTTGTGCCGATGGCGGCGCGTCAGGCGGGAATGAGCTTCTCTCAGTTAGTCGTACGTATTCTGGACCAGGCGGGCTGATATGTCTCAGGCTGCATTGAACACGCGCAACCGCGATGACGAAGAAGAATATACTTCTTCACGCCGGAGTAATGGAACGCGTCTTGCAGGGATTATTTTCCTGCTCGGGGTGCTGTGCACCGTGTTTATCAGCGGCTGGATGGTGCTGGGATGGATGGAAGATGCGCAGCGGCTGCCGCTGTCGAAGCTGGTGGTGACCGGTGAGCGTCACTACACGCGTAACGATGATATTCGCCAGTCAATTTTGGCGCTGGGATCGCCCGGCACCTTTATGACGCAGGACGTCAATATTATTCAGAGCCAGATTGAACGTCTGCCATGGATAAAACAGGCGAGTGTCAGAAAACAATGGCCTGATGAATTGAAGATTCATCTGGTTGAATATGTGCCCATTGCGCGTTGGAATGATCAGCACATGGTTGACGTAGACGGAAATTCCTTCAGCGTCCCGAGCGATCGTGTCAACAAGCAAAATTTACCGATGTTGTATGGCCCGGAAGGCAGCGAAAACGAAGTATTGCAGGGTTTTCGTGAAATGGGCCAGGTGCTGGCGAAGGACAGGTTTACGTTAAAAGATGCTGCGATGACGGCGCGCCGCTCCTGGCAGCTGACGTTGACGAACGGCATTAAGCTCAACCTGGGACGCGGCGACACAATGAAACGTCTGGCGCGTTTTGTAGAACTTTACCCGGTTTTACAGCAGCAGGCGCAGACGGACGGCAAACGGATAAGCTACGTTGATTTGCGCTATGACTCAGGCGCAGCAGTCGGTTGGGAGCCGGCTCCGGTCGAGGAACCTAATCAGCAACAGAATCAGGCACAGGTACAGGCAGAACAACAATGATCAAGGCGACGGACAGAAAACCGGTAGTTGGACTGGAGATTGGCACCGCGAAGGTTGCCGCTTTAGTAGGGGAAGTTCTGCCCGACGGTATGGTCAATATCATTGGCGTGGGCAGTTGCCCGTCCCGTGGTATGGATAAAGGTGGGGTAAACGACCTTGAGTCGGTGGTGAAGTGCGTACAGCGCGCCATCGATCAGGCTGAATTAATGGCAGATTGCCAGATTTCTTCTGTCTATCTGGCCCTTTCTGGCAAGCACATCAGCTGCCAGAACGAAATTGGTATGGTGCCTATTTCCGAAGAAGAAGTGACGCAGGAAGACGTTGAAAACGTTGTGCATACGGCGAAGTCCGTGCGCGTTCGCGATGAGCATCGCGTGCTGCACGTGATCCCGCAGGAGTATGCGATCGACTACCAGGAAGGGATCAAGAACCCGGTTGGTCTGTCTGGCGTGCGTATGCAGGCAAAAGTGCACCTGATCACATGTCACAACGATATGGCGAAGAACATTGTAAAAGCCGTTGAACGTTGTGGCCTGAAAGTTGACCAACTTATTTTCGCCGGTCTGGCGGCAAGTTATTCCGTGCTGACCGAAGACGAACGTGAACTGGGTGTCTGTGTGGTCGATATTGGTGGTGGTACAATGGACATGGCCGTGTATACCGGCGGTGCGCTGCGCCACACCAAAGTGATCCCATACGCAGGGAACGTTGTGACCAGCGATATTGCTTACGCTTTCGGTACGCCACCGAGCGATGCAGAAGCGATTAAAGTACGCCACGGCTGTGCGCTGGGGTCTATTGTTGGCAAAGATGAGAGCGTTGAAGTGCCGAGCGTGGGCGGTCGTCCGCCGCGTAGCCTGCAGCGCCAGACGTTGGCAGAGGTGATTGAGCCACGCTATACCGAGCTGCTCAACCTGGTCAACGAAGAGATTTTACAGTTACAGGAACAGCTTCGTCAGCAGGGCGTGAAACATCATCTTGCGGCGGGGATTGTATTAACCGGCGGTGCAGCGCAAATTGAAGGTCTTGCGGCCTGCGCTCAGCGCGTGTTCCATACGCAGGTGCGTATTGGTGCGCCGCTGAATATTACCGGTTTAACGGATTATGCCCAGGAGCCGTACTATTCAACGGCAGTGGGCCTGCTCCACTACGGGAAGGAATCTCATCTCAGTGGTGAAGCAGAAGTGGAAAAACGCGTCTCAGTGGGGTCGTGGGTCAAACGACTGAACAACTGGCTGCGAAAAGAGTTTTAATTTTTTAAAGAGACCGGAGAGAATTAGCGGTCTCGGGCGACAGGCACAACGGAGAGAGAAATTATGTTTGAACCTATGGAACTGACCAACGACGCGGTGATTAAAGTCATCGGCGTCGGTGGCGGCGGCGGTAACGCCGTAGAGCATATGGTGCGTGAACGCATTGAAGGTGTTGAATTCTTTGCAGTTAACACCGATGCGCAAGCACTTCGTAAGACGGCAGTTGGCCAGACTATCCAGATCGGCGGTGGTATCACCAAAGGCCTGGGGGCTGGAGCTAACCCGGAAGTCGGCCGTAACGCGGCTGAAGAAGATCGTGAAGCCCTGCGTGCTGCACTGGAAGGTGCGGACATGGTCTTCATCGCAGCAGGCATGGGCGGCGGTACTGGTACCGGTGCAGCACCTGTTGTGGCTGAAGTGGCAAAAGATTTAGGTATCCTGACCGTTGCTGTCGTGACCAAGCCTTTCAACTTCGAAGGCAAAAAGCGTATGGCCTTCGCGGAGCAGGGTATCACCGAGCTGTCCAAGCATGTGGACTCGCTGATCACTATCCCGAACGACAAGCTGTTGAAAGTGCTGGGTCGCGGTATCTCCCTGCTGGACGCCTTCGGCGCAGCAAACGACGTGCTGAAAGGCGCGGTTCAGGGTATCGCTGAACTGATTACCCGTCCTGGCCTGATGAACGTTGACTTTGCAGACGTTCGCACCGTGATGTCCGAAATGGGCTACGCGATGATGGGCTCTGGCGTGGCGAGCGGTGAAGACCGTGCAGAAGAAGCGGCTGAAATGGCTATCTCTTCTCCACTGCTGGAAGATATCGATCTGTCTGGTGCGCGCGGCGTGCTGGTCAACATTACCGCTGGCTTTGACCTGCGTCTGGATGAGTTCGAAACCGTGGGTAACACCATCCGTGCGTTCGCCTCTGACAACGCGACCGTGGTAATCGGTACGTCTCTTGACCCGGAAATGAACGACGAGCTGCGTGTTACCGTTGTTGCGACCGGTATCGGTATGGACAAGCGTCCTGAGATCACCCTGGTGACCAACAAGCAGACTCAGCAACCGGTAATGGATCGTTACCAGCAGCACGGTATGTCTCCTCTGACTCAGGAGCAAAAACCGGCCGCGAAAGTGGTGAACGACCCAACGCCGCAAACGGCAAAAGAGCCAGATTATCTGGACATCCCGGCGTTCCTGCGTAAGCAAGCTGACTAAGAATTGGCTGGAATTTGGGGATTTGCGCTCTTTGTGCTAAACTGGCCCACCGTTAGTGATATACACTCTCGGTTGGATAGTTAATTTGGCGAGATTATACGATGATCAAACAAAGGACACTTAAACGTATCGTTCAGGCGACGGGTGTCGGTTTACATACCGGCAAGAAAGTCACACTGACGTTACGCCCTGCGCCGGCCAATACCGGGGTCATCTATCGTCGCACCGACTTGAATCCACCGGTAGATTTTCCGGCCGATGCCAAATCTGTGCGTGATACTATGCTCTGTACTTGTCTGGTGAACGAGCATGACGTGCGGATTTCTACCGTAGAGCACCTGAACGCCGCCCTGGCGGGTCTGGGTATCGACAACATTATTGTTGAAGTCGATGCGCCAGAAATCCCGATTATGGATGGTAGTGCTGCGCCGTTCGTTTATCTGTTGCTGGATGCTGGCATCGAAGAACTGAACTGTGCGAAGAAATTTGTTCGCATTAAAGAGACCGTTCGCGTCGAAGATGGCGACAAGTGGGCTGAATTCAAACCGTACAATGGTTTCTCGTTGGACTTTACCATCGACTTTAACCATCCGGCGATTGATGCCAGCACCCAACGCTATGCGATGAACTTCTCTGCTGATGCGTTTATGCGCCAGATCAGCCGCGCACGTACGTTTGGCTTCATGCGTGATATCGAATATCTGCAGTCCCGCGGCCTGTGCCTGGGCGGCAGCTTCGATTGTGCCATCGTTGTTGACGATTATCGCGTACTGAACGAAGACGGCCTGCGTTTTGAAGATGAATTCGTTCGTCACAAAATGCTGGACGCGATCGGCGACCTCTTCATGTGTGGTCACAACATCATTGGTGCATTTACCGCGTTTAAATCCGGTCATGCACTGAACAACAAACTGTTGCAGGCCGTCCTGGCAAAACAGGAAGCCTGGGAATATGTGACCTTCGAAGACGAAGCTGAGCTGCCGCTGGCGTTCAAAGCACCGACTATGGTCCTGGCGTAACGGTTAACGCCGTTTCGTAAGAAAAGCGACTGGTTCACCTGGTACTCTCTCCGACCAGGGAAGCCAGTCGTTTTTATTTCTGCCCTTCTTTGATTTGTCCCTCTATTCCCTGGCCTTTGTCGGGTGCCGAATAACGGTGTGTTCGCTGCATTATTGACCGTTTTTACCTGCTACAAGGTGTCATTCCTGCTGCTGTGTAGTGGCTTTAGTGGTAATATCTGGGCGCTAAAAAAAGAATAACTGAACTCAGCCTGCACTGGCGGGCGAATGTGGTGGAGCAAGTGAGCGGAATACTGACGCGCTGGCGACAATTTGGCAGACGTTACTTCTGGCCGCATCTCTTATTAGGGATGGTCGCGGCAAGTTTCGGCTTGCCTGCGCTCAGCAACAGTGCGGAAGCGGCGACACCAGCACGTTCCACTACGACTAAACACGATCTCTCGACGCGGGTTAATTTTACGAATCTCGCGTGGCTAGAAGCCAGCCGTCGTCCTAATTTCTCCGTTGATTACTGGCAGCAGCACGCCATCCGCACGGTTATCCGTCATCTGTCGTTCGCGATGGCGCCGCAGACGATGCCTGTTGCTGAAGAAACGCTGCCGGTTCAGGCTCAGCATCTTGCCCTGCTCGATACGCTTAATGCGCTTCTGACGCAGGACAACCAGCCGCCTGTGAACGTGAGTCAGACGGCGCAAACCGGGTTTGTCTCCCCTGTATCATTCTCCGTTTCGACATGGATTAGCCAGGTTCACGGCATCCGCGCCGGGCCACAACGCCTCAGCTAAATTAACTTTTTCAATACCTTAATTTATCTGCCCGTCTGGGGCGTTTGAGAATTTATTATGCTAATCAAATTATTAACCAAAGTTTTCGGTAGTCGTAACGATCGTACCCTGCGCCGTATGCGCAAAGCTGTAAACGTCATCAACGGTATGGAACCGGCGATGGAGAAGCTCTCTGATGATGAGCTCAAAGCGAAAACGGCGGAATTCCGCGCGCGCCTGGAAAAAGGCGAAACCCTGGAGAGCCTTATTCCGGAAGCTTTCGCGGTTGTGCGTGAAGCGAGTAAACGCGTATTTGGCATGCGTCACTTCGACGTTCAGCTGCTGGGTGGTATGGTGCTTAACGAGCGCTGCATCGCGGAAATGCGTACCGGTGAAGGTAAAACACTGACCGCAACGCTGCCGGCTTACCTGAATGCACTGACCGGTAAGGGCGTTCACGTCGTTACCGTCAACGATTATCTGGCCCAGCGTGATGCCGAAAACAACCGTCCGCTGTTCGAATTCCTCGGCATGACCGTCGGCATCAACATGTCCGGCCTGCCGGCGCCCGCCAAGCGTGAAGCGTATAACGCTGATATCACCTACGGTACCAACAACGAATACGGCTTCGACTACCTGCGTGACAACATGGCGTTCAGCCCGGAAGAGCGCGTCCAGCGCAAGCTGCACTATGCGCTGGTGGATGAGGTTGACTCCATTCTTATCGATGAGGCGCGTACCCCGCTGATCATCTCCGGCCCGGCCGAAGACAGCTCTGACATGTACCGTAAAGTCGACAAAATCATTCCACACCTGCTGCGCCAGGAGAAAGAAGACTCCGATACCTTCCAGGGTGAAGGCCACTTCTCCGTTGATGAGAAAGCGCGCCAGGTGAACCTGACCGAACGTGGTCTGGTGAAAATTGAAGAGCTGCTGGTGGCTGAAGGCATTATGGAAGAAGGCGAGTCTCTGTACTCTCCGAGCAACATTATGCTGATGCACCACGTAACCGCCGCGCTGCGTGCGCACGCGCTGTTCACCCGCGACGTCGACTACATCGTCAAAGACGGTGAAGTCATCATCGTCGATGAACACACCGGTCGTACCATGCAGGGCCGTCGCTGGTCTGACGGTCTGCACCAGGCCGTTGAGGCGAAAGAAGGCGTGGATATCCAGAACGAAAACCAGACGCTGGCGTCTATTACCTTCCAGAACTACTTCCGTCTGTACGAGAAGCTGGCAGGGATGACCGGTACTGCAGATACCGAAGCGTTTGAATTCAGCTCCATCTACAAGCTGGATACCGTGGTTGTGCCAACCAACCGTCCGATGATCCGTAAGGATATGCCGGACCTGGTGTACATGACCGAAGCGGAAAAAATTCAGGCGATCATCGAAGATATTCGTGACCGTACTGCCAATGGTCAGCCGGTTCTGGTGGGGACCATCTCCATCGAGAAATCTGAAGTGGTTTCTAACGAACTGACCAAAGCTGGCATCAAGCACAACGTTCTGAACGCCAAGTTCCACGCTAAAGAAGCAGACATTGTTGCTCAGGCTGGCTATCCGGCAGCCGTGACCATCGCCACCAACATGGCGGGCCGTGGTACCGATATTATGCTGGGCGGTAGCTGGCAGGCTGAAGTTGCAGAGCTGGAAAACCCAACGCCAGAGCAGATCGCGCAGATCAAAGCCGACTGGCAGGTGCGCCACGACGCGGTGCTGGCATCCGGTGGCCTGCACATCATTGGTACCGAGCGTCACGAATCTCGTCGTATCGACAACCAGCTGCGTGGCCGTGCGGGTCGTCAGGGGGACGCCGGTTCTTCCCGCTTCTATCTGTCTATGGAAGATGCGCTGATGCGTATTTTCGCCTCCGACCGCGTGTCCGGCATGATGCGTAAGCTGGGCATGAAGCCAGGCGAAGCCATTGAGCACCCGTGGGTGACTAAAGCGATCGCTAACGCCCAGCGTAAAGTGGAAAGCCGCAACTTCGATATTCGTAAGCAGCTGCTGGAATACGATGACGTTGCCAACGATCAGCGTCGTGCAATCTACACCCAGCGTAACGAACTGCTGGACGTGTCCGACGTGAGCGAAACCATCAACAGCATCCGCGAGGATGTGTTCAAAGCCACCATCGACGCGCATATTCCACCGCAGTCTCTGGAAGAGATGTGGGATGTTGAAGGCCTGCAGGAACGCCTCAAAAACGACTTCGATCTCGATCTGCCAATCAAAGAGTGGCTGGACAAAGAGCCTGAGCTTCATGAAGAGACCCTGCGCGAACGTATCTTTGAAACCGCGCTGGAGGTTTACAAGCGTAAGGAAGAAGTGGTTGGCGCTGAGATGATGCGACACTTCGAAAAAGGCGTGATGCTGCAGACGCTGGACTCCCTGTGGAAAGAGCACCTGGCGGCGATGGACTACCTGCGTCAGGGTATCCACCTGCGTGGCTATGCACAGAAAGATCCGAAGCAGGAGTACAAGCGTGAATCCTTCTCCATGTTTGCCTCTATGCTGGAGTCGCTGAAGTATGAAGTGATCAGCACCCTGAGTAAGGTTCAGGTGCGTATGCCGGAAGAAGTGGAAGCGATGGAGCAGCAGCGTCGTGAAGAAGCTGAGCGTCTGGCGCAGATGCAGCAGCTGAGCCACCAGACCGACGAAAGCGAAGCCGCAGCAGCGATCGCCGCGCAGACCGGCGATCGTAAAGTGGGTCGTAACGATCCATGCCCATGTGGTTCTGGTAAAAAATACAAGGCCTGCCACGGCCGTCTGAACTAAGTTCATAAAAAAAGAAAAGGCGCAGACATCTGCGCCTTTTTTATGGAAGTGAAACTATGAAAATACTGCAAATTGCCGTCGGGATTATTCGCAACCCGCAAAACCAAATCTTCATCACCCAGCGCGCTGCCGACGCCCATATGGCGAACAAGTGGGAGTTTCCTGGTGGGAAAATCGAATCAGGAGAAACGCCGGAAGAGGCGCTGGTGCGTGAGCTGCAGGAAGAGGTGGGGATTACCCCGCTTGGCGCCACGCTGTTTGATAAGCTGGAATACCAGTTTCCCGACAGGCACATCACGCTGTGGTTCTGGCTGGTGGAAAGCTGGGAAGGTGACCCATGGGGAAAAGAAGGACAGCCGGGTAACTGGGTGGAACTTCAGGCCAGTGATGCCGATAAATTCCCGCCAGCCAATGAGCCTGTGATCCGCCGCTTAGCGGCAAATATGTAGGCCTGCCGGACGAAGCGCCAGCAGGCTTTGAACGTTACTGCTGGCTTTCGCTCCAGTCATCGCTATCCGAGAGGTCCCCTTCGCTCGGAATACGTTTCTCTTCCGCCGCCCATTCGCCCAGGTCAATGAGCTGACAGCGCTTGCAGCAGAATGGGCGAAATGGACTCACTTCGCCCCAGACAACGGTTTTGCCACAGGTTGGGCAGTTTACGGTGGTGACGTCAGACATTGGCACTCCTTAACAACAGGCCAGTTCAAAATCGAGGCGTTCCGGCACGGTGCCATTTTCACTGTCCAGCGGCATAAAGCGGATCGCGAAACGGCTTTTATGCCCGGAAATTTGTGGATAAAGCTGCTCGCCAAGAGACAGATTTAGACGCAGAAGATCGGCGTCGTCGCCGTTGTCCTGATAAAAACCGTTGAGACTGGTTTGCTTGCGGAATGGGGCAGAGTTACGCACAAGATCGAGGATCAGCGATAACGTCTGATTCATCGGCTCCAGGCTGCCCAGCCAGCTGTTTACCTGACGATCGCGCTGTTCCTGCGGCATATGCAGCCACATATGCAGCGTTGGCAGGTCAAAGCTACAGCAACCGCCCGGTATGCTCAGGCGCTGGCGCACCAGCGCAATCAAACGGTCTTCTCGTAAATATTGCCCAACGCGCGGCGCTGCCATCAGCGTTGTGCTGCTGTTTTTCAATTGCTGACGTAAGGCGTCAATCCGGCTTTGATCCACGCCCGGCACTTCGGCCCAGGCCTGTAATTTACGCTGCTGGCGCTCCAGCTCTTTCAACAGCTCCGTACGGACATCGCCACGCTCAATCACATCCAGCAGATCGCCTACGTTGCGAAAGAAGTGCAACGCCGTGGCATGATCGTTAACAGGAAGATGTTGTGAAAGCTGTTGGATAAGAAATTCAATGCGCAGCCAGGTACGCATTTTTTCATTAAGCGGGTGCTCAAAAAGAATGTGAGTGGACATTATGGTTTTTCCTGTGCAACGGCCTGCGCGGCGAACGTCAGATACTGCGCGTGCAGACGGGCAACATCCGATGCAATGGCATCTGGTGCGCCGTTATTATCAATAACATCATCCGCAACGGCAAGGCGCTGAGCGCGCGTGGCCTGAGCGGCAAGAATTTGTTCAGCATGTTCACGCGAGACGTGATCGCGCGTCATGGTTCGCTGGATTTGCGTTTCGGGTGTGACATCAATCACCAGTACCCGATTGGCTTTCTTATACAGCTGATTTTCCACCAGGAGCGGAACCACCCACAGGACATAGGGCGAGCGGGCTGCGGCTATCTGACGCTGAGTTTCCTGGTGGATAATGGGGTGGAGCAGGGCATTAAGCCAGGCTTTTTCCGCAGAATCAGAAAAAATATATTCGCGAAGCTGACGGCGGTTCAGCGTGCCGTCGGCATTGATGATTGCCTGACCGAAATGGTCTGCGATGGCCTTTAGCGCGGGTGTATCGGGCTCTACCACCTGACGGGCAATAATATCGGCATCAATAATCGCGATGCCGAGACGAGAAAACGCGTCCGCAACGGTACTTTTGCCACTACCGATGCCGCCGGTTACTGCGACGATATACCCCATTAAATCAAATCCTGGGAATTATTCATTATGAAAATCAGTTGCTTAAAAAACAAACGTGCGACAGTAATTGTTTGATTCTCTTTACCCGCTTTTTACCAGGTAAATTTATAGGATTGTAGCGTAAAAAAAGAGAATTTCGCAGTCTTGCGGAGCAGGTATTAGTGCGTATGATAGCGTCACTGGAGTTGTGCTTTTAACATATTTGCCTCTAACCCCAGGAATCCGCACATGCGTATCGAAGAAGATCTGAAGTTAGGTTTCAAAGACGTTCTTATCCGCCCTAAACGCTCTACACTGAAAAGTCGCTCAGACGTTGAACTCGAACGTCAATTCACCTTTAAACACTCCGGTCAGACCTGGTCTGGCGTGCCAATCATTGCTGCCAACATGGATACGGTCGGTACCTTTGAGATGGCAACGGCGCTGGCTCAGTTCGATATTCTTACTGCAGTCCACAAGCACTACACTCCTGAAGAGTGGAACGCGTTTGTTGCGTCCGCCTCTGCTGATGTGGTGAAGCACGTGATGGTCTCCACGGGTACCTCCGATGCAGATTTCGAAAAGACCAAACAGATCCTGAATGCCAACCCAGCGCTTAGCTTCGTTTGTATTGATGTGGCGAACGGTTACTCCGAGCACTTCGTACAGTTCGTCAGCAAGGCGCGCGAAGCCTGGCCGAACAAAACTATCATCGCGGGCAACGTGGTGACCGGTGAAATGTGTGAAGAGCTGATCCTTTCCGGTGCCGACATCGTGAAAGTGGGCATTGGCCCGGGCTCCGTATGCACCACGCGCGTTAAGACCGGAGTTGGTTATCCGCAGCTTTCCGCGGTCATTGAATGTGCCGATGCGGCGCACGGCCTGGGCGGCCAGATTATCAGCGACGGCGGTTGCACCATGCCGGGCGATGTCGCAAAGGCCTTTGGCGGCGGCGCGGACTTCGTGATGCTCGGCGGTATGCTGGCAGGTCACGAAGAGAGCGGCGGCACCGTAGTGGAAGAGAACGGCGAGAAATTCATGCTGTTCTACGGTATGAGCTCTGAGTCCGCGATGACCCGTCACGTCGGTGGCGTGGCTAAATACCGTGCGGCAGAAGGCAAAACCGTGAAGCTGCCACTGCGCGGTCCGGTTGAAAACACCGCGCGCGATATTCTCGGTGGCCTGCGCTCAGCCTGCACCTACGTAGGTGCATCCCGCCTGAAAGAGCTGACGAAACGCACGACGTTTATTCGCGTTCAGGAGCAGGAAAACCGCGTTTTCAATAGCCTGTAATGGCTTTCGCTGGCGCATGCCCGTGCGCCAGCGCTGTTGCACTACCCCGCGCTCATCGCATCTCCCAGATGGAAAATCGGCAGATACATTGCCACCACCAGCGTGCCGATGATGACTCCAGTAACAACCAGCAGCAGCGGCTCCAGAAGCGCCGCCAGGTTGTCTGCCCGTTGAAAGGTCTGTTCCGTGTGATGGCGGGCAAGGTTTGCCAGCATGACGTCCAGCGAACCTGACATCTCGCCGGTTCGTAAGAGCTGGATGCAGAGCGGGGTAAACATCGCCGCTTTCTGGAAGGAAGACCAGACGGGGAGACCTTTTTCGATGTCCTCCCTTATGCTGCTGAGTATCCCTTGCCAGTACCGGCTTTCAGCGGTCTCTTCTGCGCTCTCAAGACCCTGTAAGAAGGCAATGCCCGCCTGCTGCGTAAGTGACAGCACGGTGAAGATCTGCCCCAGCTTTTGCCCTTTCGCCAGCGCTCCCATTACGGGAAAACTCAGCAGAATACGCTGCCAGCGAGGATGGTGACGCAGAGCCCAGGCAGCGGTTACGGGAACAAGTAGCATCGCGAACAGCACGAGGGCATATGACTGCATAAACGCGGCTATCCCCATCACTATTCGCGTCAGTGCCGGAAGCGGGGTGTTAAACGTTTTGTAAATCGCGGCAAACTCGGGCAAAACCAGGGTGACCATTGCCAGCACGACGAGCACCGCCAGCGTCAGGACGATCGCCGGGTAGCGCAGCGCTTTTTTCACTTTCGCGTTGAGTTGCTGCTGCGCTTTTTGCTGCTCTGCAAGCTCCCGGCAGCACGCTTCAAGCTTCCCTGTTAGCTCTCCGGTTTTCACCATTGAGATATGCAGTGGGCTAAAGACTGCTGGCCACCGTTTAAGCGCCTCAGAAAAAGGACGCCCTTCGCTGAGTTCATCGGCAACGCTTTGCAGTAGCCCCCGCCACGGTTCTACTGGATGCTGGTCTGCCAGCATTTGCAGACTATGTGCGAGCGTCAGGCCGGCCTGCAGAAGCGTTGCGAGCTGACGAAACATCTCGTAGCAGTGATGTGGACGCCAGCGGTGTCTTTGAGCGCATCGGGTCAGGGCCAGGGGATGGAGGTCGTTACGCATCAGCCTGGTGAAGGCCGCGCTGCGGTCTGTGGCCCAGAGAACCCCGCTTCGGGGTTCTCCTTCAGCGGAGATTGCTCGCCAGCGCCAGAGTTGATTAACGGCCATCGGGCATTCCCAGAACACGCACTAACTCTTCAAGCGTAGTGAGCCCTTGCTCGACGGCCATGCAGCCGTGTTCAAACAGCGAGATGAGTCCCGCCTGCCGTGCACTGGCTTCTATCACCTCAATGCCTGCCCCGCTGGCAATCGCCTGGCGCAGGGGATTATCGATCGCAAGCGCTTCAAAAATGGCCACGCGGCCGTAAAAACCGTGATAACAACGATCGCAGCCTGCGGGCTGCCAGCGAGGAAGTTGCCGCGTCCAGGCCGAGCGCGGTAAGTCCGTATGCTCCCCTGTTTTCTGTCGGCAGTGCGGGCAAAGGCGTCGAACCAGCCGCTGGGCAATCACCATCGAGAGCGCGGAAGAGATCATCCAGCGTGCAATGCCCATCTGCTCCAGACGAATGAGGGTTTCCATCGTCGAGTTGGTGTGCAGCGTCGACAGCACCAGGTGTCCGGTCTGTGCGGCTTTGATGGCAATTTCTGCCGTTTCACCATCACGAATTTCCCCAACCATAATGATGTCCGGATCCTGACGGAGCAGCGCCCTCAGTACGCTCTGGAATGTTAAGCCCGCGCGGGGGTTAATCTGAGTCTGATTTAACCCTACAAGCGGGATCTCAATGGGATCCTCAACGCTGCAGATGTTGACGTCAGGGGTGTTACGCGCCTGCAGCGCGCTGTAGAGCGTTACGGTTTTGCCGCTGCCCGTCGGGCCGGTGACCAGAATTAGCCCCTGAGGCTGGTGGAGTACCTCATTAAAACAGGCCAGCTGTTTAGCGCTCATGCCAAGCGCGCTCGGTTCCAGCGCCTGCTGAACCTGGTGCAGCAGGCGCAGCACAATCTTTTCCCCGCCGCTGCAGGGAAGCGTGGAGATACGAAACGAGACTGGCTCGTTTGTCAGCTCAATCGTAAACTGACCGTCCTGCGGTAAGCGGCGTTCTGCAATATCCAGATTACCCAGCACTTTTAACCGGGCGCTGAGCATCGTCGTCAGCGCGGCGGAAAGGGGAGGCTGCGGGTAAAGTACCCCGTCGATACGCAAGCGGATCTGGCACGCGTGTTCCATCGGTTCGATATGGATGTCAGACGCGCGCTGGTTTATTGCCTGCTGCAGCGTGTGGTTGAGGATATCCACCGCGGAGTGGGGTTGTGAAACGACAGGCAGATGCGATTGCGCGGTTAACTGCCGGTGCTTTTCCATGCGTTCAGCGCTCCAGCATTCGATATCAATCCGCTTCTGGGTCGCGAAGCGCAGGGCCTCCATCAGTTCAGGCGCGGGGTTTCCCACGACGGCGATGCTAATCATGTCGCTGTCGCTGGTGAGCAGCAGCGCATGGTGGCGAAGACAAAGTGCCACGAGTTGATCGGTGTTCATTATCCGCTCCTCAGTGAGTGTCGAAGCGGAAGACGTCTTCGCAGGCCTGCTTAAGCGCGCTGTCAGCACTGATGTTGCAGTCACGCGTCCAGCCCGTCATACCGTTGCCGTTGTTCCACTGTGGCGTCATGGTTACCGTCAGCCCGTTCAGGCTTTCCTGGCCCGTTAAGGCCACGACCCCTTTCGCTACGCTCATTCCTGAAACGTAACGCGTCGTGGCAGGAGAGGGAATACCGTTACTGCCGGCATCGCAGCTTTCCACGCCGCCGCGATCGAGCGCGCAAAGCTCAATGGCGGTACGGTAAGGCACGAAAGTTTGCAGCATATCGGTGAGGGCTGCTTTACGCAGGTAGTTCTGATAGGCGGGAACGCCGATGGCGCTCAGAATCGCAATAATGCCAATAACCACCATCAGCTCAATGAGCGTGAATCCTTGTTGTCTGTCCATATCTGCTCCTTATGCAAAGTGGCGCTACTTTGTCAGCGGGACAGGGCAGAAACGAGGGGCAAATAAGGGAACGGGAAAGAGGCTTCAGAGAATTCATTCCGTGTTGCAGGAAGAGACAATGGATTTGCGAGCAGAGCTGAAATTCCCCCCTCCGGGCAGAGAGGGGAGCGCGCGTTATTTGAAGCGCATTGAGAGGTCGAGGGCGCGAACGTGCTTGGTCAGCGCGCCGACGGAGATGTAATCCACGCCGGTTTCAGCGAACTCACGGATCGTGTCGAAAGTGACGTTTCCGGAGACTTCAAGCTGGGCCCGGCCGTTGGTCAGTTTCACCGCCTCGCGCATCTGCTCCGTCTCGAAGTTATCGAGCATGATGATATCGGCCCCGGCCTTAATCGCCTGCTCCAGCTCTTCCAGGCTTTCAACTTCCACCTCAACCGGCACATCCGGGTGCAGCCAGAAGGCTTTCTCCACCGCCTGACGTACGGAGCCAGAAGCAATTATGTGGTTCTCTTTAATCAGGAAGGCATCGGATAAACCGAGACGATGGTTTGCGCCGCCGCCGCACAGTACCGCATACTTCAGGGCGGTGCGCAGACCTGGCAGCGTTTTGCGGGTATCCAGCAGCTGGGTTCGGGTGCCGGCCAGCAGGTCAACGTAGCGGCGAGCTTCACTGGCGACGCCAGAGAGCGTTTGGACAAAATTGAGCGCGGTACGCTCGCCGGTCAGCAATACGCGGGATGGCCCGTCCAGCTCGAAGAGTGGCTGATTGGCGGTCACCGCATCACCATCTTCAACGTGCCATGTCACCTGCACATCGTCGCCCGCCAGCTGAGTAAAGACCTCTTCAACCCAACGCTTGCCGCAAAAAACGCCCTCCTCACGGGTGATAATGACCGCGTGCGAGCGTGTCTCTTTTGGCAACAATTGTGCGGTAATGTCTTTATCGGCGTTAACGTCACCCCCCAGGTCTTCTTTCAACGCATGGGCGACGCTTGCCGGAATATCCATATTAATACGTTCCAGAAGCGCTTCACGTCGGTGGTCGGGGTTGTAGCGGCGAGGCGGCATGATAAAACTCCAAATTGGTAACGAATCATAATATTGAAACATGCTACTCTGAACCGAGTCATTGCACCATACAGAAGGAGTTCCAGCATGTTGTTAGAAAACGGATGGCTGGTGGATGCGCGGCATGTGCCCTCGCCGCACCACGACTGCCGCCCGGAGGATGAAAAGCCCACACTGCTGGTGGTTCATAATATTAGCCTCCCGCCGGGTGAGTTTGGCGGCCCGTGGATCGATGCGTTATTCACGGGAACGATAGATCCCAATGCCCATCCTTTCTTCGCTGAGATTGCGCATTTGCGCGTGTCGGCTCACTGCCTGATTCGCCGTGATGGTGAGGTGGTTCAGTATGTTCCTTTTGATAAGCGTGCCTGGCATGCCGGTGTGTCGATGTATCACGGGCGCGAACGGTGCAACGATTTCTCAATAGGGATCGAGCTGGAAGGCACGGACACGACCCCCTACACCGATGCTCAGTATCAGCAGCTGGTTGCTATTACCCACACGCTTATCGGACTCTACCCGGCAATCGCCGACAATATTACCGGGCACAGCGATATCGCTCCGGCGAGAAAAACCGATCCCGGCCCGGCATTTGACTGGTCACGGTTTCGCGCCATGCTTGCCGCGTCGTCAGAATAAGGAGATACCATGACGTTGTTTACCATGCTGCTGGTTATCATCGCTGAACGCCTGTTCAAGCTCGGCGAACACTGGCAACTGGATCATCGGCTGGAAGTGTTATTCCGCCGCATCAAGCACTTTTCCATGCTGCGCACGCTGCTGATGATGGCGGGCGTGATGGCGATTACCTTCCTGCTTCTGCGCTCGCTGTACGGACTGTTTTTCAACGTGCCGCTGCTGGTGGTGTGGATCCTGCTCGGCGTGCTGTGTATTGGTGCGGGCAAGGTGCGCTTGCACTATCATGCCTACCTGAAAGCTGCCTCCCGTGACGATGCCCACGCGCGCGGCGCGATGGCGAGCGAGCTGACGATGATCCACGGCGTGCCGCCGGACTGCGACGAGCGCGAGTTCCTGCGCGAGCTGCAAAACGCGCTGCTGTGGATTAACTTCCGCTACTACCTGGCACCACTGTTCTGGTTTGTGGTGGGCGGCCCGTGGGGGCCGGTACTGCTGATGGGCTATGCGTTTCTGCGCGCCTGGCAGACCTGGCTTGCCCGTTATCTGACGCCGCATGAGCGTTTGCTGTCCGGCATTGATGCCATCCTGCACGTGCTCGACTGGCTTCCGGTGCGCCTGGTGGGCGTGGTGTACGCGTTAATTGGCCACGGTGAAAAAGCGCTGCCCGCATGGTTCGCTTCTCTTGGCGACCGCCATACGTCGCAGTACCAGGTGTTAACGCGCCTGGCGCAGTTCTCGCTGGCGCGTGAGCCGCATACCGACAAGATTGAAACGCCAAAAGCGGCCGTTTCAATGGCGAAGAAAACGTCGTTTGCGGTGGTCGTGATTGTGGCGCTGCTGACCATTTACGGCACGCTGGTGTAACCCAGCGCGCCGCAAACGCTACAGCGTATCCGCAGGCGGGATGCCGAAATCAGGCATCCCGTTTTCGTCCCTGCGGACAAGCTTCAGGCGGGTATGACGGTTCGGATCGTACAGCGGATCGCCCTCAATTTCGGTGTAATTACGCGCGTGATACACCAGTACATCTTCCCCTTCCGGCGTTTGCGTAAAGCTGTTGTGTCCTGGCCCGTACTGGCGGTTCTCAAAGCTGGTGACGAAAACAGGGCGAGGGGATTTGTGCCAGTTTGCCGGGTTTTGCGGATCGGCGTTCATATCTATCCACAGTAATCCCATGCAGTAGTTCTCATCGGTGGCGCTGGCAGAGTAGCTGATAAACAGCTTATCGTCATGGAACAGCACCGCAGGGCCTTCGTTGACCCAGAAACCGCGGCATTCCCAGTCGTATTCCGGTTTGCTGAGCATCACCGGCTCGCCTTTCAGCGTCCACGGATTCTCCATTTCGCACAGATAAAGATTGGAGTTGCCGGTGATATTCGGCGCTTTCTGCGCCCATAAATACCAGCGTTTCCCCTGATGAACAAAGGTAGTGGCGTCCAGGGCGAAGGTGTCGAACTGCGTTTTTATCTGACCTTTTTCCGTCCACGTACCGGTGAGCGGATCGCCGTCAGCACATTCAATGGCGAACATGCGGTGCTGGAACATCCCGAGCGCGTCGAGCGCCTGGGTGTGCGTCGCGGCAAAATAGATGTACCACTTGCCGTCGACGTGGTGCAGTTCGGGCGCCCAGATTAGCTGGCTCATCGGGCCGGTGTCGGGTTTGCGCCAGACTACCACCTCTTCAGCGTCGCGTAGCCCTTCCAGCGAGTCTGCGCGGCGGATCGCCAGCCTGTCGTACTCCGGCACGGAGGCGATAAAATAGTACTGCCCCTCATGGCGTAAAATGTACGGGTCGGCGCGTTGTTCGATAAACGGATTTGGCCAGGTTTGCATTCGGCTTTCCTTATTTAGTCTCAGCGGCTTTAAGTTCCTGATAGTCGTTCAGCTCGCGGTAGTTGGTGCGGCGCTTCTCCAGATCGGCCTGAATCTGCTTCATGGTTTCGCGATCCACCTTCAGCAGACGTACCACGCCCGCGGTAATTAAGTATCCAATGCCGGGAATAACGGTAAAGAGCAGCACGATCCCGTTAATGGCGTCCGCGCTCTGTGCTTTCGCGCCCGCGTCATAACCGTACCAGGAGAGCAGGAAGCCGACCATCGCACCGGCAATCGCAAGGCCCAGCTTCAGGAAGAAGATGTTGCCGGAGAAGCTGATCCCGGTGATGCGTTTCCCGGTCTTCCACTCGCCGTAGTCGTCCACGTCGGCCATCAGCGACCAGTGCAGCGGAGACGGGATCTGGTGCAGGATGTTCAGCAGGACGTAGAGCACCACAATGGTGACGGTGGCTTTCGGGTCGAAGAAGTAGAAGGCGCAGGAGAAAATCGCCAGCACGATGTTGGTCCAGAAGAAGACCTTCAGCTTGCACCAGCGGTCAGTCAGCACTTTTGCCAGCACGCTGCCGAGCATCATGCCGACAACGCCCAGGCTGATAAACAGGGTGGCGAAATGGGTGCTCTGGCCCATCACCCAGGTGACGTAATACATGGTCGCCGCCATGCGGATAAAGCCCGGGCAGACGTTGCACAGCGTCAGCAGCAGAATGCGTACCCACTGGTCGTTCTTCCACACGTCTTTCAGGTCATTTTTCAGCTCGTCGTTGGTCTGTACCGCCGGGCGTACGCGCTCGCGCACGGTGGCGAAGCAGAACAGGAACATACAGGTACCTGTCAGCGCCAGGACGGTCATTGCCATCTGGTAGCCCTTGGCTTTGTTATCCCCGCCAAACCAGTCGGCCATCGGCAGCAGCGTTAATGAGAGCAGCAGCGTGGCGATGCCGACCAGCACGAAGCGATACGACTGGCAGGCCACGCGCTCTTTTGGATCGTTGGTGATTACCCCACCTAACGAGCAGTAGGGGATGTTGATGGCGGTATAGGTGAGAGACAACAGGAAGTAGGTGACAAACGCATAGATAACTTTGCTGTTATAGCTCCATTCCGGGGTGGTGAACATCAGGATGCTGAACAGCGCGTAGGGGAAGGCAATCCACAGCAGCCATGGACGAAACCGGCCATATTTACTGCGGGTACGGTCGGCAATCGCCCCCATGATCGGGTCCGTTACGGCGTCAATCACGCGGACGGAAAGCAGCAGTACGCCGACCAGCGCAGGCGCCAGGCCAAAAATATCCGTGTAGAAATAGTTAACAAACAACATGATGGCGCCGAAGATAATGTTGCATCCCGCGTCGCCCATCCCATAGCCGATCTTTTCTTTTACTGACAGTTTGTTGTTATCCATCGACAGCTCTCCGGTTTACGGTATGGAGAGAATTATTTGCTGGCAAAGGAATATATGCGTTGCAGTATCAGGGCGGTGATATGGATAAATGCGCTATGGGCGTGAAAGTGTGAGGGAGGTAACAACGCGCGGCACCCGCAAAAGCAAGGTGCCGCGGTGGGAGGCTTAGTGCGCCTTCATGGCATTACGGCTTTTCTGGCTGAAGAGATAGCCAACGCCAAGGATCGCAATCCAGACCGGGATCAGGTAGACGGAAATCGCCATACCCGGCGTGATCAGCATGATCACCAGCACGGCCGCCATAAACAGCAGGCAGATCCAGTTACCCAGCGGATACAGCAGGGCAGGGAAGCGCGTAGTGACGCCCTGCTGCTGCTTCGCGCGGCGGAACTTCATATGCGCCAGGCTGATCATTGCCCAGTTGATGACCAGCGCAGAGACCACCAGCGCCATCAGCAGGCCAAACGCCGATTCCGGTGCCATATAGTTAATCAGCACGCACAGCGCGGTCACGATGGCTGAAACAATGATGGTATTGACCGGCACGCCGCGTTTATCAACGTTGAGCAGCATCTTAGGCGCGTTGCCCTGCTGGGCAAGGCCGAACAGCATGCGGCTGTTGCAGTATACGCAGCTGTTGTAAACGGAGAGCGCTGCAGTCAGCACCACGATGTTAAGGGCGTTTGCGACGAAGGTGTCGCCCAGCTCATGGAAGATGAGAACAAACGGGCTGGTGTCAGCGGTCACGCGCGTCCACGGCAACAGGGAGAGCAGCACGGCCAGCGAGCCCACATAGAAGATCAGGATGCGGTAGATAACCTGGTTAGTGGCTTTCGGAATGCTCTGCTCCGGATTGTCGGCTTCTGCGGCGGTGATGCCCACCAGCTCCAGGCCGCCGAAGGAGAACATAATGATCGCCATCATCATCACCAGACCGGTCATGCCGTGAGGCAGGAAGCCGCCCTGTTCCCAGAGATTACGCACGGTAGCCTGCGGGCCGCCGTTGCCGCTGAACAGCAGCCAGCCGCCAAAGATGATCATCGCCACAACGGCAATCACTTTGATGATGGCAAACCAGAACTCCATCTCGCCGAACACTTTCACGTTGGTCAGGTTAATGGCGTTGATAATCACGAAGAATGCCGCTGCGGAGGCCCAGGTGGGGATCTCGGGGTACCAGAACTGAATGTACTTCCCGACGGCGGTCAGTTCTGCCATTGCAACCAGAACGTACAGCACCCAGTAGTTCCAGCCGGAGGCAAAACCCGCGAAGCTGCCCCAGTATTTATAGGCAAAATGGCTGAATGAGCCTGCTACCGGCTCTTCAACGACCATTTCTCCCAGCTGGCGCATAATCAGAAAGGCAATAAAACCGGCAATCGCGTAACCCAAAATAATGCCGGGACCGGCTGACTGGATAACGGATGCGCTGCCCAGAAACAGGCCGGTACCAATCGCACCGCCCAGTGCGATGAGCTGTATATGGCGGTTTTTAAGCCCGCGCTTTAGCTGATCGCCGTGCTGTTGAGCTTCCATTTGAAACCTCGTGTGTGGTTGTTATGTTCACGCTGAGCGTGTGTAATTATGAAAGTCCATATTCTGTATTTATTTCTTTACGGTTAAACAAACCGAAAAAAGCGGTGATGACTTCCGTACGCGCCAGAATAGTGGTAAGCGCCTGCGAATGCACCTGCTTTATGAAGGGATGCTGACGACTTGAATAAAAAGAAAGCATTTGTAAATCGGCCCGCTTATTCTTCCTAACCCAACCTATAGAATAGAAATGCTTATTAAGTGGACGAATTTTCATTATTTGCCCTGTTGAATCGCTTCAGATTGCAAAAACCCTCGTTTCATTATGGTTAAAACTCCCTCTTTGGGAGTAATCAACTCATTTGTGCAAAGTTACATTTCTGAAACGTTATTTCTGTAAGGTTGTTAAAATGTGCAGGGTTTACTGATTTCAATCAAAACCAATATGGACAGAAGGTGAATACTTTGTTACTTTAGCGATACGAACCAGAAACTGGTAAGACCAATTGACTCCGGGCAAAAAGGCGTAAGACAGGGAATATGGCCTACAGCAAAATTCGCCAACCAAAACTATCTGATGTGATTGAGCAGCAGCTGGAGTTTTTAATCCTCGAAGGGACTCTGCGCCCGGGTGAGAAACTTCCGCCAGAACGCGAGCTGGCAAAACAGTTCGACGTTTCACGCCCCTCTCTGCGTGAGGCGATTCAACGCCTCGAAGCAAAGGGCTTGCTGCTTCGTCGCCAGGGCGGCGGAACCTTTGTGCAAAACAGCCTGTGGCAGAGCTTCAGCGATCCGCTGGTAGAACTTCTCTCTGACCACCCAGAATCCCAGTTTGATCTGCTTGAGACCCGTCACGCGCTGGAAGGTATTGCGGCCTATTACGCCGCCCTTCGCAGCACTGATGAAGATCGCGTGCGTATCCGCGAACTGCATCAGGCCATTGAACGGGCACAGCAGTCCGGCGATTTAGACGCCGAGTCCAGCGCCGTCGTCCAGTATCAAATCGCCGTCACCGAAGCGGCACACAACGTGGTGCTCCTCCATCTGCTACGCTGCATGGAGCCGATGCTGGCCCAGAACGTTCGTCAGAATTTTGAATTGTTGTATGCCCGTCGGGAGATGCTCCCACTGGTAAGCAACCATCGCACCCGAATATTCGAGGCGATAATGGCCGGGGAGCCGGAGCAGGCGCGCGAAGCGTCGCACCGTCACCTGGCTTTCATTGAGGAAATCTTGCTGGACCGCAGCCGTGAACAATCGCGTCGCGAACGTTCATTACGCCGCATACAGCAACGAAAGGATTAAGCGCCAGGTACTTTTAGAGCGCGGCAACTAAACGCAGAACCTGTCTTATTGTGTTTTCTGACGAAAATACAATGGGACAGGTTCCAGACAAATCAACGTATTAGATAGATAAGGAATACCCCCATGTCAGAACGTCTCCAAAATGACGTGGATCCGATCGAAACTCGCGACTGGCTACAGGCGATCGAATCGGTCATCCGTGAAGAAGGTGTTGAGCGCGCTCAGTATCTGATTGATCAGCTGCTTTCTGAAGCCCGCAAAGGCGGCGTGAAGGTTGCTTCAGGTGCAGGGGCTAGCAACTACGTAAACACGATTGCCGTTGAAGACGAACCGGAATACCCGGGCAATCTGGATCTGGAACGTCGTATCCGTTCTGCAATCCGCTGGAACGCCATCATGACCGTTCTGCGCGCATCCAAGAAAGACCTGGAGCTGGGTGGCCACATGGCGTCCTTCCAGTCTTCTGCAACCGTTTACGAAGTGTGCTTCAACCACTTCTTCCGTGCAGCGAACGAGAAAGACGGCGGCGATCTGGTGTACTTCCAGGGCCACATCTCTCCGGGCATCTATGCACGTGCATTCCTGGAAGGTCGTCTGACCGAAGAGCAGATGAACAACTTCCGTCAGGAAGTTCACGGTAAAGGTCTGTCTTCTTACCCGCACCCTAAACTGATGCCTGAATTCTGGCAGTTCCCTACCGTATCTATGGGTCTGGGTCCAATCGGTGCGATCTACCAGGCTAAATTCCTGAAGTACCTGGAACACCGTGGTCTGAAAGACACCTCCGAGCAGACCGTTTACGCCTTCCTTGGCGATGGCGAAATGGATGAGCCAGAATCCAAAGGTGCGATCACCATCGCAACCCGTGAGAAGCTGGACAACCTGTGCTTCATCATCAACTGTAACCTGCAGCGTCTGGATGGTCCGGTAACCGGTAACGGCAAGATCATCAACGAACTGGAAGGCATCTTCGCAGGTGCTGGCTGGAACGTGATTAAAGTGATGTGGGGTTCCCGTTGGGACGAACTGCTGCGTAAAGATACCAGCGGTAAACTGATCCAGCTGATGAACGAAACCGTTGACGGCGACTACCAGACCTTCAAATCCAAAGACGGTGCCTACGTGCGTGAGCACTTCTTCGGCAAATATCCTGAAACCGCCGCACTGGTTGCAGACTGGACTGATGAGCAGATCTGGGCGCTGAACCGCGGTGGTCACGATCCGAAGAAAATCTACGCTGCACTGAAAAAAGCGCGCGAAACCAAAGGTAAAGCGACTGTAATCCTGGCCCACACCATTAAAGGTTACGGCATGGGTGATACCGCAGAAGGTAAAAACATCGCTCACCAGGTTAAGAAAATGAACATGGACGGCGTGCGTTACATCCGCGACCGTTTCAACGTTCCAGTGACCGATGAGCAGGTAGAAAACCTGTCTTACATCACCTTCCCGGAAGGTTCAGAAGAGCACAAGTATCTGCACGAACGTCGTCAGGCGCTGAAAGGCTACCTGCCTGCTCGTCAGCCTAACTTCACCGAGAAGCTGGAACTGCCGGCGCTGGAAGACTTCTCTCAACTGCTGGAAGAGCAGAACAAAGAGATCTCTACCACCATCGCTTTCGTTCGTGCCCTGAACGTGATGCTGAAGAACAAGTCGATCAAAGATCGTCTGGTTCCAATCATCGCCGACGAAGCGCGTACTTTCGGTATGGAAGGTCTGTTCCGTCAGATCGGTATCTACAGCCCGAACGGCCAGCAGTACACCCCGCAGGACCGTGAGCAGGTTGCTTACTACAAAGAAGACGAGAAAGGTCAGATCCTGCAGGAAGGTATCAACGAGCTGGGCGCAGGCGCATCCTGGCTGGCTGCTGCGACTTCTTACAGCACCAACAACCTGCCGATGATCCCGTTCTACATTTACTACTCCATGTTCGGGTTCCAGCGTATCGGTGACCTGTGCTGGCAGGCAGGCGACCAGCAGGCTCGCGGCTTCCTGATCGGTGGTACTTCCGGTCGTACGACCCTGAACGGTGAAGGTCTGCAGCACGAAGATGGCCACAGCCACATTCAGTCTCTGACTATCCCTAACTGTATCTCTTACGATCCGTCTTACGCGTACGAAGTGGCAGTCATCATGCATGACGGTCTGCAGCGCATGTACGGTGAAGCGCAAGAGAACATTTACTACTACATCACCACCCTGAACGAAAACTACCACATGCCGGCAATGCCAGCAGGTGCCGAGGAAGGGATCCGTAAAGGTATCTACAAACTCGAAACCATCGAAGGTAGCAAAGGTAAAGTTCAGCTGCTGGGCTCCGGCTCTATCCTGCGTCACGTGCGTGAAGCAGCGCAGATCCTGGCGAAAGACTACGGCGTGGGTTCCGACGTGTACTCTGTAACTTCCTTCACTGAACTGGCGCGTGATGGCCAGGATTGTGAGCGCTGGAACATGCTGCACCCAATGGAAACCCCACGCGTTCCGTACATCGCTCAGGTGATGAACGACGCGCCAGCGGTGGCATCTACTGACTACATGAAACTGTTCGCTGAGCAGGTTCGTACTTACGTTCCGGCTGATGATTATCGCGTACTGGGTACTGACGGCTTCGGTCGTTCTGACAGCCGCGAAAACCTGCGTCACCACTTCGAAGTTGATGCTTCTTACGTGGTTGTAGCAGCACTGGGCGAACTGGCTAAACGTGGCGAAATCGATAAGAAAGTGGTTGCGGACGCAATTACCAAATTCAACATCGATGCAGAAAAAGTTAACCCGCGTCTGGCGTAAGAGGTAAAAGAATAATGGCTATCGAAATCAATGTACCGGACATCGGGGCTGATGAAGTTGAAATCACCGAGATCCTGGTCAAAGTTGGCGACAAAGTTGAAGCTGAACAGTCGCTGATCACCGTAGAAGGCGACAAAGCCTCTATGGAAGTCCCGTCTCCTCAGGCTGGCATCGTTAAAGAGATCAAAGTCTCTGTTGGCGATAAAACCGAGACCGGCAAACTGATCATGATTTTCGATTCCGCCGACGGTGCAGCAGCTGCTGCACCTGCGCAGGAAGAGAAGAAAGCCGCTCCGGCCGCCGCTGCTCCAGCAGCTGCCGCGAGCGCGAAAGAAGTGAACGTGCCTGACATCGGCGGTGACGAAGTTGAAGTCACTGAGATCCTGGTAAAAGTGGGCGATACCGTTGCGGCCGAGCAGTCACTGATCACCGTAGAAGGCGATAAAGCCTCTATGGAAGTGCCGGCGCCGTTCGCCGGTACCGTTAAAGAGATCAAGATCAACACCGGTGATAAAGTGTCTACCGGCTCCCTGATTATGGTCTTCGAAGTGGCGGGTGCTGCACCTTCTGCCGCGCCTGCACAGGCTGCTGCTCCGGCTCCGGCGGCTGCACCAGCGGCTGCTGGCGGCGCGAAAGACGTTAACGTACCGGACATCGGCGGTGACGAAGTTGAAGTGACCGAAGTGATGGTAAAAGTGGGCGACAAAGTTGCCGCTGAACAGTCACTGATCACCGTTGAAGGCGACAAGGCTTCTATGGAAGTCCCTGCGCCGTTCGCCGGTACCGTTAAAGAGATCAAAATCAGCACCGGCGACAAAGTGTCTACCGGCTCTCTGATCATGGTCTTCGAAGTGGAAGGCGCTGCGCCTGCAGCAGCTCCAGCTGCCGCGGCTGCTCCAGCACCGGCTGCTGCACCGGCTCAGGCTGCTAAACCCGCAGCTGCTCCTGCTGCTAAAGCAGAAAAATCTGAGTTCGCTGAAAACGACGCTTACGTCCACGCTACCCCGCTGATTCGCCGCCTGGCGCGCGAGTTCGGCGTGAACCTGGCGAAAGTGAAAGGAACCGGCCGTAAGGGTCGTATCCTGCGCGAAGACGTGCAGACCTACGTGAAAGACGCGGTGAAACGCGCCGAAGCTGCACCAGCTGCAGCCGCTGGCGGCGGTATCCCGGGCATGCTGCCATGGCCGAAAGTGGACTTCAGCAAGTTCGGCGAAATCGAAGAAGTGGAGCTGGGCCGCATTCAGAAAATCTCTGGTGCGAACCTGAGCCGTAACTGGGTGATGATCCCGCACGTTACGCACTTCGACAAAACCGATATCACCGATCTGGAAGCGTTCCGTAAACAGCAGAACGCCGAAGCTGAGAAGCGTAAGCTGGACGTGAAATTCACCCCAGTGGTCTTCATCATGAAAGCCGTTGCCGCTGCCCTTGAGCAGATGCCACGCTTTAACAGCTCCCTGTCCGAAGATGGTCAGAAGCTGACGCTGAAGAAATACATCAACATCGGTGTTGCGGTTGATACGCCAAATGGTCTGGTTGTTCCGGTCTTCAAAGACGTGAACAAGAAGAGCATTACTGAGCTGTCCCGTGAACTGACCACCATCTCCAAAAAAGCGCGTGATGGTAAGCTGACTGCCGGCGAAATGCAGGGCGGCTGCTTCACTATCTCCAGCATCGGCGGCCTGGGTACCACCCACTTCGCGCCGATTGTTAACGCGCCGGAAGTGGCTATCCTCGGTGTGTCCAAGTCCGCGATGGAGCCGGTGTGGAACGGCAAAGAGTTCGTGCCGCGTCTGATGATGCCAATCTCTCTGTCCTTCGACCACCGCGTGATCGACGGTGCTGATGGTGCACGTTTCATCACCATCATCAACAACACCCTGAGCGACATTCGCCGCCTGGTGATGTAATCGAAAAGCCGGCCGCTCGGCCGGCTTTTTTCTGATAACCTCATGGGGTTTATGAGGTTATGGGTGAAAGCGATAATTCGTGAGCCGTTTGTTGTTTCAAAATTGTTAACAATTTTGTAAAATACGGGCGGATAGAACGACCCGGTGGACGACGGGTATAAATTAAGAGGTCATGATGAGCACAGAAATCAAAACTCAGGTCGTAGTACTTGGGGCAGGCCCAGCAGGTTACTCCGCAGCATTCCGCGCAGCGGATTTAGGTCTGGAAACCGTCATCGTAGAACGTTACAGCACCCTCGGCGGTGTTTGTCTGAACGTCGGCTGTATCCCTTCTAAAGCGCTGCTGCACGTAGCGAAAGTTATCGAAGAAGCCAAAGCGCTGGCTGAACACGGTATCGTCTTCGGCGAGCCGAAAACTGATATCGACAAAATTCGTACCTGGAAAGAGAAAGTTATCACTCAGCTGACCGGCGGTCTGGCGGGTATGGCCAAAGGCCGTAAGGTGAAAGTGGTAAACGGTCTGGGTAAATTCACCGGTGCGAACACCCTGGAAGTTGAAGGCGAAAACGGCAAAACCGTGATCAACTTCGACAACGCGATCATCGCGGCAGGCTCTCGCCCAATTGAACTGCCATTCATTCCGCATGAAGATCCACGCGTGTGGGATTCCACCGATGCTCTGGAGCTGAAAACCGTTCCTAAGCGCCTGCTGGTCATGGGCGGCGGTATCATCGGTCTGGAAATGGGTACTGTGTACCATGCGCTGGGTTCAGACATTGACGTGGTTGAAATGTTCGACCAGGTTATCCCGGCTGCTGACAAAGACATCGTTAAAGTCTTCACCAAACGCATCAGCAAGAAATTCAACCTGATGCTGGAAACCAAAGTGACTGCCGTTGAAGCGAAAGAAGACGGTATTTACGTTTCCATGGAAGGCAAAAAAGCCCCATCCGAACCACAGCGTTACGACGCCGTGCTGGTGGCTATCGGTCGTGTGCCGAACGGTAAAAACCTCGATGCGGGCAAAGCTGGCGTGGAAGTGGACGACCGTGGCTTCATCCGCGTTGACAAGCAGCTGCGCACTAACGTGCCGCACATCTTTGCTATCGGCGATATCGTCGGTCAGCCAATGCTGGCGCACAAAGGTGTTCACGAAGGTCACGTTGCCGCTGAAGTTATCGCCGGCATGAAGCACTACTTCGATCCGAAAGTCATCCCATCTATCGCGTACACCGAGCCAGAAGTTGCATGGGTCGGTCTGACCGAGAAAGAAGCGAAAGAGAAAGGCATCAGCTACGAAACCGCCACCTTCCCGTGGGCTGCTTCTGGCCGTGCTATCGCGTCCGACTGTGCTGACGGTATGACCAAACTGATCTTCGACAAAGAGACTCACCGCGTGATCGGTGGTGCGATTGTCGGCACCAACGGCGGCGAGCTGCTGGGTGAAATCGGTCTGGCTATCGAAATGGGCTGTGATGCGGAAGACATCGCACTGACCATCCACGCTCACCCAACTCTGCACGAGTCCGTGGGCCTGGCGGCTGAAGTGTTTGAAGGCAGCATCACCGACCTGCCAAACGCGAAAGCGAAGAAGAAATAAGTTTCTTCAGATGAAAAAAAGCGGCCAATGGCCGCTTTTTTTATGCGCTGTGTTTAGGGTGCCACCGGCTGCCAGGTTTTATCAGGGCTGTAGGCGGCTAGCGCACGGGCTTTCTGCTCTGAATCACTGCCGAGATCGGACTGGTACACCTTGTCGTCCTGGTTAATCACAAAGCTCATTACGCCCGTCTGACCATAGCTGACCGGCCAGGCCACCATCGCAAAACCGTGATTATCCGGCAGGATGTGGAAGCGATAGCCGTGGTAACCCGCACCCGGCTCTTTCGGACTGAACGCCGGGCCAAGCGGGCTCGGCGTTTCTCCGGGCGAGACGGGCCAGTACAGACCGTCCTTTTTCCCTTCAGAGCTGACAATCTTCTGCGCGTATTTCTGGTTCATCGCAAAATAGCTCTGCTGGGCATCTACGTAGGCATGCAGGGCTTCAATGGCGGCGAGCTCGTTACGCCCAATTTCGCGGGTCAGGATCTCCTCGGCCCCTTCTTTGATGTCAAACTGCCAGCCGGAGGCGGTTTTGATCACCGGGATGGGAAGCTGCCAGCCGCTGTTTCCGACCACAAGATGCGCCGTATCCCCTTCGACAACGGTGTTATGACGGACGTTCCAGTCGCGCAGGAAGCGATCGACCGCATCCGGATCAACGCCTTCAGGCGGCAGAAAATCGCGCCAGTTTTCGCCGAGCAGATTGTTCATCGCACTTTCGTTTTGCTCGCTGATGGCGCTTGCCAGCGCATTGGTTGCCTGTTCTGGCGAACTGAAGGATTGCTGCGCCATAACGGTCGCCGAAGCCATGAACAATACTATTCCACTGAGTAATTTACTTTTCATGTCGGCTCCCTTAACGATGACGGAATTCACGGCGTTCTACACGTTCGCCAGAAACCTGGCGCGATTGCTGTTGGCGAGCAGCGAGCTGCCGACTCTGTGCACCTCGCTGCTGCTGCGCCTGCCAGTTGGCGGAGCGGCTGTCGTTGCCGCTCAGGGCATTGGCGCGATGCAGCCTGGCTGGCTGCTGTACCGTCTGTGAAGCCCGCTTCTCCTGTCTGTGCACGGCAGTCTGGTGATTTTCACGCTGCGGTGTACTCGCGCGTTTTACGGTCTGCGGCCTGGCGTCATACCCACGATAGTTATTGCGCTGCGAAATCTGCGCTAACTGCTGCGTCGAGGCCAGACGCTGAGCATCCCGCGTGCCGGTGCGCGGGAAGGTTTTTCCAGTTGATTTTTCCATCTGGCTGAGCGCGGCCTGGCGCTGGCTGTCGCGATTAACCGGCTTTTGCTGCGTTGCGCTTAGCCCTGTGGCTGTATTTGTGGAGTGGAAACGGTTAGCCAACTGATTATTCGGGTAGGGAACGCCCTCACGATAGGCCGGATTGTGCTGCCATGTGCGGTTGATATCGGTGAGATGCTGGCCGCTGATTCTGTTGAAATTATCAACGTTAATATTGATGTTGTTATCACCGTTGTGGTTATAGCCGCCGTGATTATCCCAGTCGTCATGGTGATGATCCCAGTCATCGTCATCATCCCAGTCGATATTGCTGAAGATGGCGTAGGTTGTTGCGACCCCGAGACTGAAACCCAAACCTTTGACCAGGCTGTCGGTGAATTGCTCGCCGGGGGAGGGCGGGAGATACACCGGCGGGTAAGTGGTGTTGGGCCATGTACCGTAAACCGTATTTGGGTTATAGGTGGGAACGTAAACCACCTGCGGATCGGCGGATTCAATTTTAATGACCGTCGGATTGCTGGTTGTTTCCGTTGCCGTTGCCGTTGTTGATGTTGTTTTTGCCGGTGCGGGCTTCGTGACGGTGGTGACTGTCTGCTGCGGCGTGGATTGCAGCGCACCCGCTTGTTGCGCCAGCAGGCGCAACCGTTGCACCGAATCCATCACGTCTTTCGGCTGCGCGAGAAACGCATCCCCCAGATTTTGTACCCACGGCGGATTTTCACCCATCAGCGACATCAGCTGAGGAAACGCGACCAGCGATTTCACGCTGGGATCCCACGGCTGATTGGCCACCGCCTGAATGGCGGCATCACCCTGCATTTTAGGATTGTCCTTTGACCACTGCGCCGCCTGGATAACGTTAGACGGATAGGTTGACGCCATTAAAATCTGCGACAGCAGGGCATCCGGATAGAGCGCAATGGGGGCAACCCACTGGTCGATTTGCGCGGCAGTGTAGGTTGGCGCGACAACCGGAGCGGGCTGGGCTGCGGCAGGCGCCGGTGCAGCCGGCTGTTGTGCGACGGGGGCAGGCGCAGCGGGCTCCGTTGCGCGTCCTTTGACAAACATCACGCCCGAGGCGGCAAACAGCCCGGCACTGCACAGAAGGACGAGCAGGTGAGGCTTAAAAGGCAACTTCATAAAATGACTCCGATGAGACAAGCGCTGTGCCGTGAGGCGTTACGGTTGGCGTGAGTATCAATTACACGTCTTTTACTTTTTTGACTTTTATTGGGAAGCGTTCGGTGTGTCCTGATAAAGAGTGTGAGTATTTATTACGCAATTATATGCGATGCGGGAAAAACCGGAGGGAATTCAGAAGGCCGCTCTTGCGAGCGGCCAGCAGCTAGTTCATGGCCCGGTGACTGGTTGCTACACCAGCGAAGCAGGCCGGGGGCAACAGTATTACAGCCGAAATGGACTGAAAATAGGTGAAATGCAGTTTCATCCTTTTTCATTCGAAACTGGATGGCAGCTCGTAAACATAAAATATGTGCTTGCGGATCTGCATACTCAGGAACATTATTCATGCCGAGTGCATTGCCGCAAATCTGCCAGCCCGGTGTGCTACCACCGCAAGGCAACAAAATAACCGCTACCAGGCGGTTTTTTTGTACCCAAAATTCATCTCGACCCCCCGCTACACCATGCTTAACGATTCAGCAAATTTTTTAATGTTGCTTTTTTGTAAACGGATTAACACTGTGCAGAAATCCTGCTATGCTGCCCGACGCGGTATCGGGCATTTACCCTACAAACTGCTGTCTCACAGGAGCGTGAAGAGAACGCCCGCCGCATATGACAATGAGAGCGAGGAGAACCGTCGTGCTAGAAGAATACCGTAAGCACGTAGCAGAACGTGCCGCCGAGGGAATTGTACCCAAACCTTTAGATGCAACCCAAATGGCCGCGCTCGTCGAGCTGCTGAAGAACCCGCCTGAGGGCGAAGAAGAATTCCTGTTAGATCTGCTGATCAACCGCGTACCGCCTGGCGTAGATGAAGCTGCCTACGTAAAAGCCGGATTCCTTGCTGCTATCGCCAAAGGCGAAGCCACCTCCCCACTGGTTACTCCTGAAAAAGCCATTGAACTGCTTGGCACCATGCAGGGTGGTTACAACATTCATCCGCTGATTGACGCGCTGGATAACGACAAGCTGGCACCGATTGCCGCTAAAGCGCTCTCTTCCACGCTGCTGATGTTCGATAACTTCTACGATGTGGAAGAAAAAGCCAAAGCGGGCAACGTCTATGCGAAGCAGGTGATGCAGTCCTGGGCTGATGCCGAATGGTTCCTGAACCGTCCAGCGCTCGCTGAAAAAATCACCGTGACCGTCTTTAAAGTGACCGGTGAAACCAACACCGATGACCTCTCTCCGGCGCCGGATGCGTGGTCTCGCCCGGATATTCCTCTGCACGCCCTGGCGATGCTGAAAAACGCCCGTGAAGGCATTGAGCCGGATCAGCCAGGCGTTGTTGGCCCGATCAAACAGATCGAAGCGCTTCAGAAGAAAGGTTTCCCGCTGGCCTATGTCGGTGACGTTGTCGGTACTGGCTCTTCCCGTAAGTCCGCCACCAACTCCGTGCTGTGGTTCATGGGCGACGACATTCCGCACGTGCCAAACAAGCGCGGCGGCGGCCTGTGCCTCGGCGGCAAAATTGCGCCAATCTTCTTCAACACCATGGAAGATGCGGGCGCGCTGCCGATCGAAGTGGATGTGAGCAATCTGAACATGGGCGACGTGATTGACGTCTATCCGTTCAAAGGCGAAGTGCGTGACCACGAGACCAACGAGCTGCTGGCAAGCTTCGAGCTGAAAACTGACGTGCTGATCGACGAAGTGCGCGCCGGTGGCCGTATCCCGCTGATCATTGGTCGTGGCCTGACCACCAAAGCGCGTGAAGCGCTGGGTCTGCCGCACTCGGACGTTTTCCGCCACGCGAAAGACGTTGCGGAAAGCAACCGCGGCTTCTCGCTGGCACAGAAAATGGTGGGTCGCGCGTGCGGCGTTGCCGGTATCCGTCCTGGCGCGTACTGCGAGCCGAAGATGACCTCCGTGGGCTCTCAGGACACCACGGGCCCAATGACCCGTGACGAACTGAAAGACCTGGCGTGCCTGGGCTTCTCGTCTGACCTGGTAATGCAGTCATTCTGCCACACGGCGGCCTATCCGAAGCCGGTTGACGTAACCACGCACCACACGCTGCCTGACTTCATCATGAACCGCGGCGGCGTTTCTCTGCGTCCGGGTGACGGCGTGATTCACTCCTGGCTGAACCGCATGCTTCTGCCGGATACCGTCGGTACCGGCGGTGACTCCCACACCCGTTTCCCAATCGGTATCTCCTTCCCGGCGGGCTCCGGTCTGGTGGCGTTTGCTGCGGCGACCGGCGTAATGCCGCTGGACATGCCTGAGTCGGTGCTGGTGCGCTTCAAAGGTAAAATGCAGCCGGGCATCACCCTGCGCGACCTGGTTCACGCGATCCCGCTGTATGCGATTAAACAGGGCCTGCTGACCGTTGAGAAAAAAGGGAAGAAAAACATCTTCTCCGGCCGTATCCTGGAAATTGAAGGTCTGCCGGATCTGAAAGTGGAGCAGGCGTTCGAGCTGACCGATGCCTCCGCAGAGCGTTCTGCGGCGGGTTGTACCATCAAGCTGAACAAAGAGCCGATCGTTGAGTATCTGACCTCCAACATCGTGCTGCTGAAGTGGATGATTGCGGAAGGCTACGGCGACCGTCGTACGCTGGAGCGTCGTATTCAGGGCATGGAAAAATGGCTGGCGGATCCACAGTTGCTGGAAGCCGACGCAGACGCAGAGTACGCGGCGGTGATCGACATCGATCTGGCGGATATCAAAGAGCCTATCCTGTGTGCACCGAACGATCCGGACGATGCGCGTCTGCTCTCTGACGTGCAGGGCGATAAGATCGACGAAGTGTTCATCGGCTCCTGCATGACCAACATCGGCCACTTCCGTGCTGCCGGTAAGCTGCTGGATACCCACAAAGGCCAGCTGCCGACCCGTCTGTGGGTGGCTCCTCCAACCCGAATGGACGCGGCTCAGCTGACCGAAGAGGGCTACTACAGCGTGTTTGGTAAGAGCGGTGCGCGTATCGAAATCCCTGGCTGTTCCCTGTGTATGGGTAACCAGGCGCGCGTGGCCGACGGTGCGACGGTGGTCTCCACCTCAACCCGTAACTTCCCGAACCGTTTAGGTACCGGTGCGAACGTCTACCTGGCCTCTGCGGAGCTGGCGGCGGTTGCGGCGCTGATTGGCAAACTGCCAACGCCGGAAGAGTACCAGACCTTTGTGGCTCAGGTGGATAAGACGGCGGTGGATACCTACCGCTATCTGAACTTCGACCAGCTCTCTCAGTACACCGAGAAGGCCGACGGGGTTATCTTCCAGACGGCAGTATAAAAAACGCCCCCTCACCCTGGCCCTCTCCCCAAAGGGGAGAGGGAATATAACCCCCTCACCCCTTTGGGGAGAGG
>NZ_JAWNCA010000029.1:0-69242 GCF_034106185.1 Enterobacter sp. 296B2
CTAATACAATCTCAGAAAATATCATCAGTCAATATAATAATAAAAATTAAAATACATTTAAGGAAACCTAATCATTTAGATAATGTTTCGCTATTTTTATCATGCTTTTCCCATTTGCTTGATTTTAAAATTATAATCCTCTCCAGTTTGCTGAAGATGTATAAAAACCAATCAATTCATTTGCTAAATTCATTCGTTATGTGAATGTGTATTTTGATTTTTTTAAACCCCGCTAGACACGCATGTCATCTGTTGTATTTTGTAATAACTTTACATCTTATTTTACAGGATGTATTTTTGCCTTAGCTCATCAATTAAAAAAACATATCCCTTATATTTCTGTAAGCGGGTATCTCATGGAGAAACAATGATGAAAACTAAATTAATTGCGGCTTTTATTTTAACCGTCGGTATGAGTGGCGTTGCGTCTGCTGATAATACCGTTCGTTTTATTGGTGAAGTGAGCGATCAGACGTGTACGATCAAAATTAATGGCGCAGATTCCTATCCTGTGGTGCTGTTGCCAACCGTCAATAAAGGTTCGCTGTCCGCCGCTGGCTCCAGCGCCGGAGATACACCCTTTACTGTGACCCTCAGCGGTTGTGATGTCAGCGCAACGTCAGTGCAGAAAGACGCGGCGGCTCGCTTCGTCAGTGGCAATATTGACGGGACTAACCTGTCGAATATCGCGGCCTCCAGTCCGGCGACGAATGTTGCGATTCAGCTTCTGGAAGGCACCACCGCGCTGGACTTCACCAGCGGCGAAGCGAAAACCTCGAAGCAGTCTGTCGGGGGAGATGCGGGTTCGGATACGGTCACTTTCGATATGATTGCGCGTTATTATTCCGCAGCCGGTAATGCGACATCAGGGGCAGTAGAATCCAGCGCACAGTTTGCGGTGACCTATTTGTAAATAGCATTAAAGCGCCGTCCCGTGCGGCGCTTATTTTCATTTAATTCATGGTTAATAATATGACGTACATCAGCAGGACGCTTGTGTGGGTTGTCATTTACTTATTTTTCGCGGTTACTCCTTCAACAGCCAGTGTCATATTAAAGGGAAACAGAATTATTTATTCCGCTGCTGCGAAAGAAAAGGTTGTGGAATTTATGAATAATGGCGATACGCCCATGCTGGTCCAGGTCTGGATGGATACTAATAATCCCCAATCAACGCCAGAGACCGCCGATGCGCCGTTTATTGCCACGCCGCAAATTTTCCGCATGAATACCAATGCGGGACAGGCGCTGCGCCTTAAGTATACAGGCCAGCCGCTTCCTGACGATCGCGAGTCTCTGTTCTGGTTTAACTACCTGCAATTTCCCGCCGTCAAAGCGGTGGATACAGAACGTAACCGCCTGTCGCTGGTGGTGAAAAGCCGACTGAAAATTTTTTATCGCCCGGCAGGATTGAAAGGGGAGGCCAACCAGGCGCCTTCAGCGTTAAAGCTGATCCGACAAGGCCGTTCCCTGAGCCTGACAAACCCGACGCCCTGGCACATTAACGTACGTAACGCTGTGCTGAAGCAGGGAGAAAAAACGATCGGCATCGGGAAGCCGGTCACGCTTCCGCCCTTTGGTTCGACCCAATGGCCGCTGCCTGAGACGCAGGCGACATCCATGACGCTTTATGCCATTAACGACTACGGTACGGCCGTGGGTCATACCTTTACGCTGCCCCGTTGACGTGATGAGGTTTCTAACCGGGAGAGTGTTATGTTTCGATGTTCCCACCTCGCACCGTTGGTGGCGGTGGCGTTTCTCCGCACTGCCGACGCCTTCGCCAGTGAGGATTACTATTTTGACGCTGCGCTACTGCGCGATACTGGATTAAGTAATAGCGACATACGTCAGCTTAATCAGGACACGCTGGTTAAACCCGGCGCTTATTTGCTGGATCTCTATGTTAACGGTGTGGCTGTTGCGCGGGATGAAATCCTCTTTAGTGACGACGGGAACCGCGTCTCGCCCTGTTTTACCTGGCAGACGCTGAAGAAAACGGGGCTAAAAGCGCTGCCAAAAACAGCGGGAGCATCGTCTTGCTATCGCCCGGACGACGCTGTATTTGATGGGGTAGCGGTGAACCTCGCGATGCCGCAAATGCGCATTGATTTATCTGTGCCGCGGGCGTTGTTGAATATGCCTCCGCGCGGTAGCGTACCGGAGGAGAGTCTGGAGGCAGGTGAATCCATGCTGTTTCTGAACTATATGGCTAACCAATACCATGTAAGTCAGAAGCAGGCGGGCAACGGCGACTCGGACTCCTCTTTTCTTAACCTTAACGGCGGCATTAACCTTGGGCTGTGGCGCTACCGCGAACAGTCCTCCCTGAACTATGACACCGATGCAGGCAGCCGCTGGACAACCTCCCGTCGTTATCTTCAGCGTGCGCTTCTCCCTTTGAAGAGCGAAATCATGCTGGGTGAAGGTTATACCGATGGCCGCTTTTTCTCAGGCATGGGCTTCAGCGGCGTCCAGCTCACCTCTGATAACCGCATGCGCCCTGACTCGCAGCGCGGCTATGCGCCGGTGGTGCGCGGTATTGCCCGCACTAACGCTAAGGTAACCATCCAGCAGGGCAATACCACGCTTTATGAAACGACCGTTGCGCCAGGGGCGTTTGTTATTGATGACCTTTATCCAACCCACTATGCAGGCGATCTCAACGTTACCGTGCGCGAAGCGGACGGCAGCGAGAGTACATTTACGGTTCCGTTCTCGGCGCTGGCAGAATCATTGCGCGCCGGGCTTTTTGACTATGCCGCCACGGTGGGCCGTGCGCGGGATGTGGGAGATGATGATCTGTTCAGCGAGCTGGTCTGGCGGCAAGGCATCAGCAATGCGCTGACCTTAAACCTGGGCAATCAGCTGGCGGACGGGTATCAATCATTTATGCTGGGTGGCGTCTACAGTTCGTCGCTGGGTGCCTGGGGTATGGACGGAACGTTCTCCCGCGCTCGCCTGCTTGACGACGATTACCAGACCGGATGGATGTTCCGCCTGAACTACAGCAAATATTTCTCGCAGACTTCCACGTCGGTTGCGCTGGCGGGCTACCGCTACTCCACCCGCGGATTTGCCGAGATGTACGATGTGTTCGGTGCACGGGCGGCACGCCAGAGCAGCGAGGAGTGGCAGTCGTCCACATATCAGCAGCGTACGCGGCTGGAATTGTCGGCTAACCAATCCCTCAACGCGCTGGGGAATCTGGCCATATCGCTTTCGTCACAGGATTATCGTGATGGCAAAAGCCGCGACAAGCAGATGCAGGCGAGCTGGAACAAGACCTTCGACGGGGGAATTTCGGTGAACTTTACCGCCGCCCGCACGCGACGTGTCTCTCCTGCCAGCGGCAGCCTTTTTGCCGACACCAGCTGGCAGGCTGACACTCAAACCCTCTGGTCACTCTCCTTTTCCATACCTCTGGGCCATAACCGCTATTCTCCAACGCTGTCGCTGAGCGCCAACCGCGCTGATGATGAAAGCGGCGGTTACCAGTCGACCCTGAGTGGAATGTACGGTGAGCGTGATCCGCTGAGCTACAGCCTGAACTATGCCGCTGATGAGCACGGCGATCGCGCCGTCTGGGGGGCAAACGTACGCAAAAACTTCCCGTGGGCCAACGGCGGTGCCTCGTGGTCAACCTCCAGCACGTACTGGCAGGCATCGGCCTCAGTTCAGGGGGCGCTGGTGGCGCACCGCGGCGGTATCACGCCCGGTCCTTACCTCGGGGATACGTTTGCGTTGGTTGAGGCGCCAGGTGCCACGGGTGCACAGGTTATGGGCGGTCAGGGAGCAAGGGTGAATGCGTTTGGCTATGCGCTGGCACCGGCGCTGGTACCTTACCAGTTCAATACGGTTGGGTTAGACCCCCAGGAGATGAGTGACGATGCTGAACTGCAAACGTCCACGCAGCGTGTTGCGCCCTATGCCGGGGCGATGGTACGGCTACGCTTCGCGACGTTGCAGGGGCAGGCGATGCTGATTGCCGCTCAACGTCCGAACGGTAGCGCAATTCCAATGGGCGCGGCGGTATATGACGAATATGACAACAGCGTGGGGATGGTCGGACAGGCTAACCAAATCTATTTTCGTGCGGCCGATGAAAAAGGGCGACTGCAGGTCAGATGGGGCGACAGCGTACAGGATCGCTGTCAGATCCAGTGGCAACGTCCCACCAATTCGGAGCCGTTATCTGTCTTAAGTCTGCCCTGCCGTTAACGTCTGGAGGAATTGATGGAAAAGATTCGTATTTTACTGGCCGCGGGGTTGTGTTTGCTGAGCGCCGGGGCCAGTGCGGTCTGTCAAAAAGGCCCCGACTTCGTGAAAACAACAAACGACTCCCTGGGCGTTGGGATTGGTCTTGGCAATATCAACCTCACGTCTGTTGATATTCAGCCGGTGGGCACGGTGCTGGCGAGCACGGTGTTTAATTTCTCAGATAACGCGCTCTATAAAGGCCCCGACAGCGTCTTGTATGTGTGTGATATCTCCGATGCAAACAACATCTATGAAGTTATCGCAACCAATGGTGACGATCGCAGCGGGGGATACTGGGATATGGGCATGGCTGACGGTAATCCCAATGTGTACGGCACATGGTTTAACTACGTTGGCCTGCGTTTAACTCACGTCAATTCCGGGACGGTGTTTACCCGCAACTATCAGCGGATCCCAATGACCCGTTATGCCGTATCGGCAGACGGTAAAAAGATAAATATTCGGGTTAAAGATTTTAGCCCGATCCGTGCTGATGCCATTCGCGTCAGCGCCATTACCCCTGCTTCAGGCGCACCGAGCAGCTACTGCGGGACGCCGAAAAGCAGCGGCAGCTATTCCGCCTGTAATCAGCCCAATGGTTATGTCGCATTTTGTTCGCCTGGCAGTGGGAACATTGCTTATTGCGATACCGGCGACTCGGCGTTTATCTATACCGGCTGGTGGTACGATAACTGGATGGCGATGAACATGGGCACGGCGCCTGCTTCCACGCTTACCACCACTGCGACCTGCGTGGCGAAAAACGTTACGCCGGTGGTGGTTTTCCCGACGATCTCACGGGCGGAACTGGAAAACGGTCAGCAGGCCCGCTCGCCGTTTACCGTGAGCGTGCGGTGTGAAAACACGGCGGTGAGCGGTGTCGCCACCTCGCAAACGGCGCTTGGGCTACAAGTTTCTTATGCCAGCTATCAGGCCGCGCAAACGCTCGGGCTGGTGAACAGCAGCGGCGGAGTGAGCCATCTGCTGTCCGAGAATTACGGGCAGAGCGATATCGCCAGCGGGGTCGGCATTCAGATTGCCAATGCAAGCGACGGCGTACTCCGCCAGTTTCTCGGCTGGGATCGCTGTTCAACGGCCGGCGGATGCGCCACGGGTAACAGCGGCGGCTGGTATCCGGTACGCGCCGGCGCCACTCTGGTATCGAACCGTAATGGCGTGAGTGAATATCTGATTAACTTCAATGCTTTTCTGACGCGCTTACCGGGAAGGCAGGTTACACCTGGCCGGGTGGATGCGCGTGCCTACGTCTGGGTAAAAGTGCAATGATGCGGATTCTCCTCCTGATGTTTTGCCTTTGCCTGTCCGCCTCTTCTTCTGCGGGGCTGGTGGCCGCTGCTACGCGGGTCATTTTCCATGAAGGGGAAACGCAAAAGAGCCTGATGCTGGTGAACGCCAATGCCTGGCCTGTGGTGGTGCAAAGCTGGGTAGATCACGGCGATGTAAACGCCGCGCCGGGCAGCGTAAAAACCCCCTTTGTTGCTATTCCGGCGGTATTTCGCCTGTCTCCACAAGGTGGGCAGGGGCTGCGGCTGGTCTACAATAACATGCCGTTACCTGCTGACAGGGAGTCCGTCTTTTGGCTCAATCTGTATGAAATCCCTCCGGTTACGCAGCAGGAGCAAAGCATGGTGCTAACCATGAACACACAAATGAAAATTTTCTGGCGCCCGCGCGGGTTAGGGAAGCCGGACACGGCGCTAAAACAGCTAACGTTTCGTCTGGAGGGTGGCGCTCTTCTCTGTCATAACGCCTCGCCCTATTTTGTCTCGTTTGCTGAACTCGCGCTGGAATCATCAGGCTCGCTGCTTCGCGCGCGGCAACAGCCCGATATGATGGTTGCCCCGTTTAGCGAGAAACGTTATCCGCTGGAGCCGGGGGCGCACCATCGGGCTGAAACGGTGCAGGCGGACATCATCGACGACAGCGGGAATCGCGAAATACATCGCTATCCCGTGCAGTAAACATTGGTGAAACTATCACGCCAGATAAAACACCTCTTCCAGACTGGCACTCACCGGGCTGTTGTCCGGGTTCGACGGCATTACATCATGCATGTGTTTCCACCAGCGCTGGCAGACGTCGGTATTCGCGACCGCGTTCCAGCGCTCCTCTGATTCAATCTCTACGGTGGCAAACAGCAGGCTACGTTCTCTGTCGAGATAAATGGCATAGTGGTGCGCGCCGTGGTCCTTCAGTGCCGCTTCCAGCTCGGGCCAGATGGGGTTGTGGCGACGCGCGTACTCCTCGTGCGCGTCCGGGTTTACCTGCATGACAAAGGCTTTACGGATCATAATGCCTCCAGATATAGCTCGCGAACCTCGTCGCGGCTGGCTGTGCGCGGGTTGCATGGCGCGCACGGGTCGGCGAGGGCTTTATCCAGCCAGCCTTCGATATCGGCTTCTGTGACGCCAAGCTGGCTGAAGCCGGACGGAATACCGACGCGGGCGCTCAGGTCGCGAATCGCCTGAATCGCTGACAGGCTGGCCGCTTCGTCGCTCATGCCGCGCGTGTCGACGCCCATCGCCTGCGCCACGCGAGCAAACCGTGCCACGGCGTTCGGGCGATTAAAGCTTTCGACGATCGGCAGCAGGATGGCGTTGCACACGCCGTGCGGCAGATTGTGCGTCGCGCCCGGCTGATGCGCCAGGGCATGCACGAGGCCGAGACCAGCGCTGTTAAACGCCATGCCCGCCAGATACTGACCAAATGCCATCTGCTCGCGCGCGTCCAGGTTATGACCGTCGTCGACCGCTTTGGGCAGCCAGAGGCTTATCAGGCGAATCGCTTCCAGCGCGTTGGCATCGGTTAGCGGGTGCGCGCCAACGGACACATAGGCTTCAATGGCGTGCGTTAACGCATCCATCCCCGTTGCGGCGGTGACAGATGCAGGAATATCCAGCATGACGCTGGCATCATTCACGGCGATATCCGGGATGATGTTCGGGTCGATGATCACTTCTTTCACCTGACGTGCGGAGTCAATAATCACCGCGTTGCTGGTCATCTCCGCCGCCGTGCCTGCGGTGGTGTTGATCGCCACCAGCGGCACGCCCGGGTTTTTCACCTTGCCGACGCCGGAATAATCGGTGGACGAACCCGGATTGGCGGTGAGGATTTTAATGGCCTTGGCGGTATCAATCGGGCTGCCGCCACCGAAGGCGATGAGATAATCACACGCGGCTTCCCGGTAGGCCGCGAATCCCTTCTGTACCAGCGCTTCCGTTGGGTTGGGGAAGACCGCGTCAAACAGCTGATATGACATCTGGTGCGCATCCAGCGCGGTAAACAGACTGTCCAGCAGACCCAGCTTCACCAGCTGGCCATCGGTGACAATCAGCGCTTTGCCCCACTCTTTGTTCGCCATCAGCTTGACCATGTCGCCAATAGCGCCCGCGCCGTGCAGGCTGATTTTTGGAAGTGCCAACATAAAGCTCATGATAATTCTCCTTAACTATCGCCCGTACCGTCCGGCCAGCGAGGGTTTATGCGTATATTTCCAGCGCTGACCGAAGCGGGGTCACGCCGAAGCGCTTGCCTAGCGCAATAAGCTCTTCGCGGGTAATGGTTTGCTTCATACCGCCCATGGAATAAACCTTCACCAGCACTTCCGCTGATTTCTCGGCGGTGTCGATCAGACCGAAGGTTTCATCCAGCGTTGGACCGCTGCCAAAGACACCGTGGAACGGCCACAGCACCAGCGAATGTTTTTGCATATCTCTGGCGGTCGCCTGGCCGATCTCGTCGGTACCCGGCACCATCCACGGCAGAATGCCGACCCCGTCCGGGAAGACCACCAGACACTCGGTACTGCCTTCCCATAGCTTGCGGGTGATGAAATCAGCGCTGTTTTCCAGCACGTAGGTCAGAGCGATCAGGTTGGTGGCGTGGCAGTGCATGATCACGCGGTCTTTGCCGTTAGTCGCCTTGATGCGCTCGCAGTGGGAGAGGAAGTGCGCCGGCAGTTCGGAGGTGGGCACCGCCTCGTCGGTCAGGCCCCACAGAATGTGGTAGCCCGCGCCGTCGCTGTCCACTTTCACCACGCCGAGGTTTGCCTGCGGGTCAAGCTGAACGTTGCGGAAGAACTTGCCGGAGCCGGTGACGATAAACGGTGTATTCGCGAGCAGCGGCATCGGCTGACTCAGCGCAATATAGCGCGGCTTCTGGTGGAAATCGGCGGCGAACGGTTCGATATCCGCGTCGTCCAGGCGCAGCGTCAGGTTGCCACCGTTGCGCTCGTCCCAGCCCTTCAGCCAGGCGTCGGAGGTGGCTTTGATCATGCCCTGGACGAACCAGGAGTGGGTGATAGTCTGCATAGTCTTTATTTTCCAGTTATCGCGGTGAGAGTTTCCCCTCACCCTAACCCTCTCCCGAAAGGGGCGAGGGGATGGTTTGCTCCCTCTCCCCTTTGGGGAGAGGGCAGGGGTGAGGGGCCAGCTACCCGCGCTGACTCAACACGTCTTTCTCATACGCCCGCACGTTTTCCAGCCACTGGCTGCCTGCCGGCACGTCGTTACGCTGGCAGTACATCTCCCAAACGGCCTGCCACGGCAGGGATTTTTGCTCTTCCAGCAGCGCCAGGCGCGCGGTGTAGTCGCCGTTTGCTTCCAGCTGTTTCAGCGCCGCGGTTGGCTCCAGCAGCGCGCGCAAAAGGGCTTTTTTCATATTCCGGGTGCCGATCACCCATGCCGCGATGCGGTTGATGGAGGCATCAAAGAAGTCGAGGCCAATGTGCACGCGGTCGAAGAGGTCATGACGGATGATTTCGCTGGCAATCGCCTGGGTTTCGTCATCCAGCAGCACCACGTGGTCGCTGTCCCAGCGCACCGGACGGCTGACGTGCAGCAGCAGGCGCGGCACGAAGAGCATGGCGGCGGAGATTTTGTCGGAGATCACCTCGGTCGGGTGGAAGTGACCGGCATCCAGGCACAGCGCGGTCTGGCGGCTGGTGGCGTAACCCATGTAGAACTCATTCGAGCCGACGGTATAGCTCTCCGCGCCAATGCCGAACAGCTTGCTCTCCACCGCATCGATGTGGTGTGCCGGATCCAGTTTTTCGCTGATGGCCTCATCCAGCGCGGCCAGCAGACGCTGACGCGGGGCCAGGCGGTCGACGGTGATGTCTTTCATGCCGTCCGGGATCCAGATGTTCATCACTGACGGCGTGCCAAGCTGTTCACCAAAATAAGCCGAGACGCGGCGGCTGGCCTTCACGTGGTCGATCCAGAACTGACGGATTTCATCGTTGGCATGGGATAGGGTAAAGCCGTCCGCGCTGAGCGGGTGCGAGAAGCAGGAGGGGTTGAAGTCCAGGCCCAGCCGGTTGGCTTTTGCCCATTCCACCCAGTTTTTAAAGTGTTCCGGTTTAATCGCGTTACGCGCCACTGGCGCGTCGGACTCCAGATAGATCGCGTGCAGGTTCAGGCGTTTTGGCCCCGGGATCAGGCTCAGTGCCAGCTCCAGGTCTGCACGCAGTTCGGTGGCGTTGCGCGCTTTACCCGGGTAGTTACCCGTCGCCTGGATGCCACCCGTCAGGGAACCGCCCGGGTTCTCGAAGCCAGCGACGTCATCGCCCTGCCAGCAGTGCATGGAGACAGGCAGGCGGTCGAGCTGGTGCAGCGCTGCTTCGACATCCACGCCAACGGCGGCGAAACGCTGTTTAGCCAGATCCCAGGCTTGTTCAAGTTGAGTGGTCATGCGCAAAGCTCCTTAGTCAGTCGTTTTTGCTGAAACTGCGCCCGGTAGCGGGCAATTTCATGGCAGGGGTTAGGGATGAAAGTAGTCAGGCGGGTATTCGCGGTGACCACCGAACGGAATTCATCGACGTCTGAAAGTTCGTCCAGGGCCATCAGCTGAATACCGATGTTGCCGAGCGTCGAGGCCTCCACCGGACCCGCCACCACGGTGATGCCGCAGGCATCGGCGCAGAGCTGGTTCAGCAACTGGTTCTGGCTGCCGCCGCCCACGATATGCAACTGGCTGAACGGTTTGCCGCGCAGGCTTGCCAGCTCGTTCAGAACATCCGCGTAGAGCAGGGCGAGGCTGTCAAAAATACAGCGCGCCAGCTCGGCAGGACGGGACGGGACCGGCTGTCCGGTCTCGAAACAGGCGGCCTGGATTTCGGCGCTCATATGCACCGGGTTAATAAAGCGGTCGTCATTCGGGTTGATCAGGAACGTACAGGCCTGCAGCTTTTCGGTTTCGGCGATAAGCGCCGGCAGGTCGGAAATATGCTGTTCTTTCAGCATTCGCTGGAGCAGCCAGAGTCCCATGATGTTCTTCAGCACGCGGTAGCGCCCTTCGGCACCGCCTTCATTAGTGATGTTCGCCGTCATTGCGGCGTCGCTGGTGTATGGCGTTTTGCTCTCAAAGCCCATCAGCGACCAGGTGCCGGAAGAGAGGTAGGCCGCGTCTTTGCTGGCCAGCGGGGATGCAATCACCGCGCTGGCGGTATCGTGACTGGCGACGGCGACAACAGGGATGGCGTTCCCCTGCGGGCAGAGCCACTGCCCGATCGCATTACCCGGATGGGTCGGCGTGCCGAACCAGGAAGGTGAGGCACCCGTCCAGGCCAGCAGGTGTTCATCCCAGCTATCGGTGTTGATGTTGACCAGCTGCGTGGTGGTGGCGTTGGTGTATTCCCAGTTCATGTTGCCGGTCAGCCGGTAGCTTAAGTAGTCCGGGACGAGCAGTGCATGCGCCACCTTTTTGACCAGCTCCGGCTGCTGCTCAACCAGCGCGCGCAGCTGATACAGCGTGTTAAACGGCAGAAACTGAATGCCGCTGCGGCCATAGATGTTGTGTTTGCCAAGCTGGGCTATGGCCTGTGCCATCAGCCCATCGGTGCGGCTGTCTCGATACGAGACGGGCAGGCCGATGCGTTCGCCTTGGCTGTCGAGCAGAACGTAGTCCACGCCCCAGGTATCAATGCCGATGCTGTCGATGCGTATGCCGTCATTGCAGACGTTGTTCAGCCCGGTGCGGATCTCCGCTTCCAGGGCATCAATATCCCAGGTATCAAAACCGTCCTGTTTTTGCAGGCAGTTGGCGAAACGGTGCATTTCGCGAAGCGTGAGTGTGCGCTTGCCGCAGTCCCAGGTGGCGAGCATTACGCGGCCGCTGGATGCGCCTAAATCGACAGCTACACAATGGCGAAAAGTCATGATCAGGTCCCTCTTTAAGTCATTGGTGCTGAGTGTAAAAAAGGGAAGAAAAGGCCACCTTCTCGTCACTGACAGCACGAATCTCGCGCTGGCAAGGAAGCAAAGATGAACGTGAGGGAGTTCACAATTTCCAGGGAGGGCGGGGTTTTAGGGCAATGTGACGCTGACCGCATTTCCCGATTTTTCCGTCTGTTTCTTGAAAAACGGACAGTCTTTGCGACGTTTGCTGTCAAAAATTTAAGGTGAGTGTGGAAGGCCTTAATTACTATTTTGAGAACTTTTCTCATTGGTGGGGGCCGCTATGACCGTACTGCACAGCGTCGATTTTTTCCCGTCGGGAACATCTCCGATCGCGATTGAGCCACGGCTCCCGCAGGCCGCGTTTCCTGAACATCATCATGATTTTCATGAAATTGTGATTGTCGAGCATGGGACAGGCATTCATGTCTTCAACGGCCAGCCATACACCATCAGCGGCGGTATGGTGTGCTTCGTGCGCGATCGCGACAGGCATTTGTATGAACATACCGACAACCTGTGTCTGACCAACGTGCTCTATCGTTCGCCGGACGCGTTCCAGTTTCTGTCGGGATTGAACAAGCTACTGCCCCAGGAGCAGGATGGACACTACCCGTCTCACTGGCGAGTGAATCAGTCCACGTTGCAGCAGGTGCGCCAGCTGGTGAATCAAATGGAGCAGAGCGAGGACGGGCAGGAGACCCATGCCATTGCCACCCGCGAGCTGCTGTTTATGCAGCTGCTGGTGCTGTTGCGTCGCAGCAGCCTGGTGGAAGGGCTGGCAAATAACGACGCGCGGCTGAACCAACTGATGGCCTGGCTGGAGGACCATTTCGCCGAGGACGTGTGCTGGGAAACGCTGGCGGATAATTTTTCGCTGTCGTTGCGTACGCTCCATCGTCAGCTCAAGCAGCACACCGGGCTCACGCCGCAGCGCTACCTCAACCGCCTGCGCCTGATTAAAGCGCGTCACCTTTTACGTCACACCGACGAAAGCGTCACGGATATCGCGTATCGCTGCGGTTTCGGCGACAGTAATCACTTTTCGACCCTTTTTCGTCGCGAGTTTAGCTGGTCGCCGCGCGATATCCGTCAGGGGAAGGATGCTTCAATCCAGTAACGCGAAGGCAATCACCGTTTTATTGCCGCAAAATGGCTAATAATGTCCGGTTATTCACCGTAGAGGTTGTGGTGTGGCCGCTCAGTTAATTCTTCGCAAAGATGATTTTTTTGCCTCCGCGAGTCAGGCCGTCGCGGTGGCCGACCGCTACCCGCAAAATGTCTTTGCCGAGCATACCCACGAGTTTTGCGAACTGGTGCTCGTTTGGCGCGGCAACGGCTTACACATCCTCAACGACCGGCCCTACCGCATCACGCGTGGCGATCTGTTTTACATCCGCGGCGAAGACAAACACGCTTACGCCTCGGTTAACGATCTGGTTTTGCAGAACGTTATCTACTGCCCGGACAGGCTCAAACTGAATGTTGACTGGGCGGCTCATATCCCCGGTTTTCTCAATGCCAGAGGCGAACCCCACTGGCGCTTAAGCAGCAACGGCATGGCTCAGGTGCGCCAGACGATCTCCCAGCTGGAGCAGGAGAGCCAAAAGCACGATTCTGTGGCAAACCCGATGGCGGAGCTGCTTTTCGCCCAGTTGGTCATGACCCTTAAACGCCATCGTTATGCCACCGACAACCCCTCCGCGACCGCCCAGGAAGCGCTGCTGGACAAGCTGATCGCCCGGCTTGCGGGTAGCCTGAACAAAAGTTTCATGCTGGAAAAGTTCTGCGAGCAGGAGCAGTGCAGCGAGCGCGCACTGCGCCAGCAGTTCCGCACCCAGACGGGGATGACGGTGAACCACTACCTGCGCCAGCTGCGCATCTGCCACGCCCAGTATTTGTTGCAGCATACGGAGCTGATGGTCAGTGAAGTGGCGATGCGCTGCGGATTTGAGGACAGTAATTACTTTTCGGTGGTGTTTAATCGCGAGGTGGGGATGACGCCGGTTCAGTGGCGTCATCGCAGTCGAAAGGCAGCGTAATCAGTTCGCCATGCCGAGGCCGACAATGTTAGCGGCGATGATGATCACCACGCAGCCCAGGCTCAGAACGCCCACCGGACGACGCCCGGCGTTATTCCACTCTTTCAGCACCAGCCCAACCAGCCCGCCGCACAGCACGTAGAAGCTCATGTGCAGCATCCAGCTTATGTAGTCGTACTGTGGCGGAATGCTGGCGTGACCCCAGGCGTAGAAAAAGAACTGCAGATACCACATGAGGCCGCCCAGCATCGAAAGCAGCACGTTGGTGATAATTAAGGATTTTGCCAGCGAGAAATCCGCTTTTACTGACAGATCCTTCACTTTTGCCAGACGAATGAAGCAGAAGCCAAGGTTTACCAACGCGCCGCCGCCCATGATGACCACGTAGCTTGGCAGCGCCACGTACAGCGGGTCGACGCCCAGCGCGGCGGCCGCTTCGTGCATGGGTTTTGCGGCGTTCATGGCGAACGACATGCCCGCCGAGAAGATGCCGCACATCACTGCCAGCAGCAGCCCTTTCTTCAGGTTAAAGTCTTCGGCTTTGATGCCCATCTTGCGCTCTTTCAGCTGACCCGCTCGGGTGACGATACCCACGCCGATTACCGCGACAAGCACGCCCAGCAACGTCATCTGCCCACCTTTGGTGTTGATCAACACGTCGACATTACCGTTAAGAATGGGCGTCATCAGCGTGCCGACGATCAGCGTAATGCCAATCGCGATGCCGATACCCATCGACATTCCGAGGTAGCGCATGGTCAGGCCGTAGTTAATGTTGCCGATGCCCCACATCGCGCCGAACAGAAACACCGGCAGCAGGGTGGAAGCACTGAAGGAGGTGAAGTAGCCCCAGAAATCCGGGAGCAGCATGGCGCTAATGGTCCATGGCAAAATCAGCCAGGACACGGTACCGCCAACCGACCACATGGTTTCCCACGACCACCCTTTCACCTTTTTGAACGGGGCATAGAAACAGGCTGCACTGGCTGCGCCTATCAAATGCCAGAAGATACCCATCGTAATCGCATGATTCATTTTACGTCCTCATCGTTTTTATAGCCGGTGGCCTCCCCCCGACTTGATGAGTGTAAAAATTAGGCGGTTCAGGAACCTTCAGAAGGTTGCCGCACTTTGGTTTTGGATGGCAATCAGCGCGTTAACCTGGTGAGCAGACTCACAATTTTGCGTTTAGGCAAAACCTAAATAACCTTATAAAAACTACGGCATTGATAATCATTTTCAATATCATTTAATTAACTATAATGAACCAACTGCTTACGCGGCATTAACAGCTGTGCCGCCCGACAATAATGGAGAGGATTATGAGTTATACACTGCCATCCCTGCCGTATGCCTACGACGCACTGGAACCGCATTTCGACAAGCAGACGATGGAAATCCATCACACTAAACACCACCAGACCTATGTGAACAACGCGAACGCCGCGCTGGAAAGCCTGCCAGAGTTCGCTAACCTGCCTGTTGAAGAGCTGATTACCAAACTGGACCAGCTGCCAGCAGACAAGAAAACCGTGCTGCGTAACAACGCTGGCGGTCACGCTAACCACAGCCTGTTCTGGAAAGGCCTGAAAACCGGCACCACCCTGCAGGGCGACCTGAAAGCGGCTATCGAGCGCGACTTCGGTTCCGTTGACAACTTCAAAGCGGAATTCGAAAAAGCCGCTGCGACCCGTTTCGGCTCTGGCTGGGCGTGGCTGGTTCTGAAAGGCGACAAGCTGGCGGTAGTGTCTACTGCTAACCAGGACTCCCCGCTGATGGGTGAAGCGATCTCTGGCGCATCCGGCTTCCCAATCCTGGGTCTGGACGTATGGGAACACGCTTACTACCTGAAGTTCCAGAACCGTCGCCCTGACTACATCAAAGCGTTCTGGGATGTGGTGAACTGGGACGAAGCAGCAGCGCGTTTCGCCGCTAAAAAATAAGGTTGCATTGACGCCTGTGAGAAGCGAGTCTTATGACTCGCTTTTTTTGTATCTGCGTAATGGAGGCAGCAATGCATTACCCGGTGAACGTGTTTACAGGCAAGGTCAGGGAGTACGACGGCAGCCGCCCGAGCGCCATCGCCAAAGTGCAGGTCGACGGTGAACTGACGTTAACCGATCTCGGTCTGGCGGGTGACGAACAGGCCGAAAAGAAAATCCATGGCGGGCCCGAGCGCGCGCTGTGCCACTATCCGCGCGAGCACTATCAGCACTGGAAAACCGAGTTCCCCGAGCAGGCGGACCTCTTCGTTGCGCCCGCGTTTGGCGAAAATCTCTCGACCGAAGGGCTGACGGAGAAGAACGTCTTTATCGGCGATATCTACCGCTGGGGCGATGCCTTGATTCAGGTGACGCAGCCACGCTCGCCGTGCTTCAAGCTCAACTACCATTTCAGGATTCAGGATATGTCGGCCCAGCTGCAAAACGCGGGTAAAACCGGCTGGCTGTACCGCGTGGTGCTGGCTGGGCAGGTTTCTGCGGACGCGCCGCTTGAGCTGGCGTCGCGCCTGAGCGATGTGTCTGTTTATGACGCCTGCGCTATTGCCTGGCATATGCCGTTTGACGACGAGCAGTATCACCGCCTGCTGTCGGCTGCGGGGTTATCAACCAGCTGGACCAGAACGATGCAGAAGCGGCGCTTAAGCGGCAAGATCGAGGATAATTCGCGGAGATTGTGGGGAAAGTAGGCCGGGTAAGGCGAAGCCGCCACCCGGCACTAACAGCTACGAACGCTTATACAATGGTAGCCACAGCGTTAACCGTAGCCCACCCAGGGGGCTGTCGTCGGCTTTCACCCAGCCACGGTGCTGCTGCATGGCGGTTTCAACAATCGCCAGACCCAGCCCCGTGCCGCCAGACTCGCGGTCACGCGCTTCGTCGGTGCGGTAGAATGGACGGAAAATCTGCTCGCGATCTTCCGGGCTGACGCCAGGGCCGTCGTCATCGACAATGACGGTAATCCCGTCTTTATCCACCGAAAACGCCACTTCAATCTTCGTATGCGAGTAGCGCAGGGCGTTACGCACGATATTCTCCAGCGCGCTTTCCAGCGTGTTGGGGTTACCGTACAGCGGCCACGGGCCCGGCGGGAAGTTGACGGTGAACGATTTACCCATCTGTTCAGCTTCGAACGCCGCGTTGTCCAGCACCTCATGCCACAGGTGATTGGCTTTCACCGTTTCGCTCACCAGTGCGTTTTTCTGCTGGTTGCGCGACATCACTAGCAGATCGTTGATCATGCTGTCCAGACGATGGGCTTCCGTCTCAATACGCTCCAGCTCTTTGCTTTCCCCGCTGCGGCGGCGCAGCAGCGCGGTGCCCAGCTGCAAGCGCGTAAGCGGGGTGCGCAGCTCGTGCGAGATATCCGACAGCAGCCGCTGCTGGGCGGTCATCATGCGATCCAGCGCGCTCACCATCTGGTTGAAACTGGTTCCTGCGGCCAGGAACTCCTGCGGCCCGGATTCCAGCTCAGGATGCTGCCGCAGGTTACCCTGCGCCACTTCATCGGCGGCGTTTTTCAGCTTACGCGCCGGTTTTGCCAGGCTCCACGCCAGCCATAGCAGCAGCGGGGAACTGACCAGCATCGTGACAATCAGCAGCAGAAGCGGACGGTCAAACAGCAGGTTGATGAAGTCGGACTGGGAACTGCTCGCGGGGCGAATCAGATAGAGCTGGTAGTTGTCTTCCCCATCCCGTACCGAGAAAGGACCGACCATCTCTACCCGACCATATTTCTTCTTCTGTGGGTGATCGGCGTTATCCGCCTGGCCAATAAAGTTGCGGATGATCTGCATTTCATTGCGATCGGCTCCAATCACGCGGCCTTCGCTGGTGACCAGCAAAAGACGTTGTCCGGGAGGCGCCCACTTATCGATAGCGCGAAAAAGCCTGCGCCACCACATCAAATCGTTCGGCGGATCGTTTGCCAGCTCCGCTTCCACGTGCTGTTCGATCATCACGCCCTGACGTTGCTCGCTGTCGAGAAGCTCCGTCATCTGGCGTGAGTCGAGTTTTGGCAACATCAAAACGAGCATTAAAACCAGTGCCAGCGTCAGCCAGAAGATGGCGAAGATGCGGGCGGTTAAGCTGCCTATCATGAAGCGGAAACCATCAGATAACCGCGACCACGCAGGGTTTTAAACCATGGGTGACCGTCTTTACGCTCCGGCAGCTTGCGGCGCAGGTTAGAGATGTGCATGTCGATGGCGCGGTCAAACGGGGTAAGGCGTTTGCCCAGCACTTCCTGACTTAAATGTTCACGCGATACCACCTGGCCGAGATGCTGTGCCAGCAGATACAGCAGGGTGAACTCGGTGCCGGTCAGCTCCAGCGTCTGGCCGTCGAAGCTCGCTTCCTGGCGGCCCGGGTTCAGGCTCAGGGAGTCCACTTCCAGCGTTGGCGAGCTGTTGTCGGTATTTTGCTGCTGCTCGCTCCAGTGGGAACGGCGCAGGATAGCGCGAATACGGGCCACCAGTTCACGGTCGTTGAACGGCTTCGGTAAATAGTCATCCGCACCCAGCTCAAGGCCGAGAACGCGGTCAAGTTCGCTGCCGCGCGCGGTCAGCATGATTACAGGCGTCTGGTGTGTCTGGCGAAGCTCTTTCAGCGTATCAATACCGTTTTTCTTCGGCATCATTACGTCGAGCAAAAGTAGATCGATGCTGTCGTCAAGGAGACTCAGCGCCTGCTCGCCATCATGGGCAACCAGGACGTTGAAACCTTCCATGTCGAGCAACTCCTTTAAAAGGGATGTGAGCTCTCGGTCATCATCAACTAACAGGATTTTATTCATTGTTTAAATACCTCCGAGGCAGAAATTACGACATCAAGGCTATCTAATCCATGACTTTACGTTGTTTTACACCCCCTGACGCATGTTTGCAGCCTGAATCGTAGACTGTCTCTCGTTGAATCGCGACACGAAAGATTTTGGGAGCAAGTGATGCGCAAAGTTACCGCTGCCGTCATGGCCTCAACGCTGGCGTTCAGTGCGTTTAGCCAGGCTGCTGTAGCTATCATCGGCGATAACGGTTCCTCGCAAGAGGGCGCAACGCACAGCAGCCAAAGCCATATGTTTGACGGCATAAGTTTAACCGAACATCAGCGTCAACAGATGCGAGATCTGATGCAGAGGGCACGACACGATCAGCCCCCTGTTAATGTTAGCGAAATGGAGACAATGCATCGCCTTGTCACCGCAGAAAATTTTGACGAAAGCGCTGTCCGTGCTCAGGCCGAAAAAATGGCACAGGAACAGGTTGCCCGCCAGGTAGAGATGGCGAAGGTCCGCAACCAGATGTTCCACCTGCTAACGCCCGAGCAGCAAGCGGTTTTGAATACCAAACATCAGCAGCGAATGGACCAGCTGCGTGAGGTTGCACGGATGCAGCGAAGCTCAGAAACAACGTTTTTCAGTAGCAATAGCAGTACCCGTAGTAACCAGTAAACCCTGTTTTCCTTGCCATAGACACCATCCCTGTCTTCCCCCACATGATGTGGGGGTTTTTTTTGTCATTATTTTATACTTTATATAATAATAACAATAAGCTATGGTGCTTACTTACGTTGCGGGATTTTTGGGATTTTAGTGAGAAAAGATAGAATTGCCTGATTAGATGCAATGTATGGTTTCATATTAACTGTAAGATCCCGCGAATTTCCTCAACATAACGCCTGCGTTCGGCACGCTAAAAAATCTACCCCTATCATCAATCATAATGTTTTCACGTTGTGCTTAATTTTCGAGGTAAGACGCCTAAGCGTAGGGTTTCAAACTGCTAAGATTTTTTGTCCTTTTATGCCACGATACTCAACGTGCTTGTACCCGGTATGACATGACAGCATATCTCAAGGCACGTTATCATTAATGCCAGAATCTAAACCGTATCGAGACTTCTGTGATTCTGGAGCTCGTACAGGGCATATCAATAAGCCAGGAGAACTTAAACTACTCCAATTACATTCTGGGTTGCAAGAACAGCATATTTTGTGGAATAAAAACGCAATTTTGAAGATTGTTTATGTTACGAGACGCATTTTTGTATAAAAATTAATTAAAGGGGTTGGCAGGAATGAGGTTTAAGTTTAAATGTTTTTATGCGGGAAAAATAAATATTAATATGTTGCGGAATGTGTTTATTGAATTATTGTGTGTTTTAATTATTGTTGTTTTTTTGAAAGTAAGTTTGGGTATTATTGGTGATACTCCTGACTATATTAATGTTCATGAATTCATTAGAATTTACTGGAAGTCAGCGCCAGTTATTCTTTTGTATCTGATTTTGCGCCTTTTTAATGTAAGAGTTCTTTTTTCATTGTATCTCGTTATATTGATTGCTACGGTCCTTACATTTATAAATTCAACAAAGTTGTCGCTAACTGGCCAGCCACTATCCTACAATGATATTGTTGCTGGTTCAAATATCTCCTTGGCTTCTAAATATCTTTCTTATAATAATTTTTTTCTTTTTTTAGGGGTTGTTTTTATTGGAGGGTTAGTATTAATTTTAGATAATAAGTTGAAAATTCATAAGACAAGTAAGTCCGTCTTGGTGGTATTTTTGATACCTACAATGTTTATGGCATTTTCATCTTATTCTAATACCATTCGAGTGTTACCTGGTTGGATTGTTGAAAGAGTCAATCTTCTAAATAACAAATACGATGTTAATTATTTTTCATGGGATTGGCCGGGCAATGTAAGTCAACACGGTTTGCCTCTTCATCTGATTCAGACTAGTATTCGTACCTCAATACCTGAGTTAGCTAAAAACGATGTGGGTAAGTATGTTGCGTTGCGTGCTCAATATATTTCTAGTGAGCCTAAAAATAAGACGGTAATATTTATTTTATGTGAGTCGTGTTGGTATGATAATAACAACTTTAAAGATCTATACCAACCATTAATGGATACTGGTTTTGTTGCTTTAAGGGCTACATCTCCACATTATGGGGCTGGTACAGCTAACATAGAGTTTGAAATGTTGACCGGCTTACCAAGTACGAGTAAGTACCTTTCAGGTATCATCTATCAGGAATATGTTGATGCATTTAAGGTTAATGCTGAATCTTTTCCTCAAGCTTTAAAAAATAAAGGATACGCTACATTTGCTGCTCATAACAATAATAGAACATTTTGGCGCAGAGGTGATGTTTACCGTAAGTTTGGTTTTGATCAGTTTGTCGATATAACCCAAATGGGGGATGTGCCAGTTGATATATTAAAAAATAAGAAGCCTTGGCAGTGGCAAACAGATGATATCGTTCTTTATCGCTCAGCATTAAAGGAGCTACGTGAGAAAAAGGGACAGCCAATTTTTATGAACCTTATAACCATGGGTACTCACGGGCCTTACCCACATCTGAATGATTCTGGCGAAACAGCCTATAAATATGAAGTTGCGGAGTCAATTTCTCGTTTAGTGAGTTTTGCTCAAGAGGTTCAAAAGCTCGACAAAGATGCGGTTATTATTGTATATGGTGATCATAAGCCTGCACTAAATAAATATTTTTATGAAAACAATGTTATCTCGCGAAATTTGTTCTCAACTGTTGGTGATAAAGATGAGGATTTTAACTTTAAAGTTATTGCTACGCCTTTAGATTTGGGGGATGTCCCTGTTTTTATAAAGTCTAACGATATGGCTGCTGTTACGGGTTTTGTAAAAGATGCGAACAAGAAACCCTATTTTTGTTTAGCTTCGTTTGCGGATAAATATTTTATAAATTCTGATGTCTTTGCTGTAAAATACACTCAGAATAACGGTTGTCAAAACCCAATGTATACTGATTATGACGGTTACAAATCTTTAATAAACAGTATTCCATCATGGGTTTACGCAATATCATTGTTCGAAAATATACCGTAATAAATTTAGGGGGATATGATACGTTTGGCCATCACCATTTCCCCAAATTTATGCTGCTTTCGCCTTAACTTGTCAACATCATCACTTCGTTACGATGATGAGAAGGAGCTTCACAATTGGAGGTCATGTTAAAGACCGATGTGGTACAAAATGTGAACATTACAAGAAATTAAAACTTTGGTTTCAAAGACATAAATTAATAGTAAGACACCATCCCTGTCTTCCCCCACATGATGTGGGGGTTTTTTTTGCCCCGCATTCTGATTTGTTAACCGTTTATTCATCCTTTGCCTCCCCATGCTTCCGTTATACTAGCGGCATGACATGACAGGAGCGTTTATGAATCAATCCTATGGAAGGCTGGTAAGCCGGGCCGCCATTGCGGCCACCGTCATGGCCTCTGGCCTGCTGCTGATTAAAATCTTTGCCTGGTGGTACACCGGCTCGGTCAGTATTCTTGCGGCGCTGGTGGATTCACTGGTGGATATTGCTGCCTCGCTGACCAACCTGCTGGTGGTGCGATACTCGCTGCAGCCGGCGGATGAAGAGCACACGTTTGGACACGGCAAAGCGGAGTCGCTGGCCGCGCTGGCGCAAAGTATGTTCATTTCTGGCTCGGCACTGTTCCTGTTTTTGACCGGTATTCAACATCTGGTTTCGCCTTCACCGATGAATAATCCCGGTGTCGGCGTGGTCGTCACGGTAATTGCACTTATAAGCACACTTGTTCTGGTAACGTTCCAGCGCTGGGTCGTTCGCAAAACGCAAAGTCAGGCTGTACGGGCGGATATGCTTCATTATCAATCTGATGTTATGATGAATGGGGCTATTCTTATTGCGCTCGGTCTGGCCTGGTATGGCTGGCATCGGGCCGATGCGTTGTTTGCGTTAGGGATTGGTATCTATATTTTATATAGCGCCCTGCGGATGGGGTATGACGCGGTGCAATCACTGCTCGATCGCGCTCTTCCGGACTCGGAACGTAATGAAATTTTTTCCATCGTGACCTCCTGGCCCGGCGTCAGCGGTGCACACGATCTTCGAACGCGGCAGTCAGGGCCGACCCGCTTTATTCAGATTCATATTGAAATGGAAGACAACCTGCCGCTGGTTCAGGCTCACATGATTGCTGAACAGGTCGAGCAGGCGATTTTGCAGCGTTTTCCTGGTTCAGACGTCATCATTCACCAGGATCCCTGCTCGGTTGTACCCGGACATGTTGGGCTTTCGTAATTCGTTGTAAAAAAGTGAGCCAGGCCAGCATTTTGTGTATAAATTACCGCCATTTGGTCTGACCTGAATCAATTCAGCCAGAAGGGATTGATATACTATTTGCAGTATTCGTTGGTCGATAAGTTTCTTCCGGCAACAGATTTCAATTTTGCATTCCTAAGTTCAGAGGTAGTCATGATTAAGAAAATCGGTGTGTTGACAAGCGGCGGTGATGCGCCGGGCATGAACGCGGCAATTCGTGGGGTTGTCCGTGCAGCGCTGACGGAAGGTCTGGAAGTTTTTGGTATCTATGATGGTTACCTGGGTCTGTATGAAGACCGTATGGTTCAGCTCGACCGCTACAGCGTGTCTGACATGATCAACCGTGGCGGTACCTTCCTTGGGTCTGCGCGCTTCCCGGAATTCCGTGACGAACACATCCGTGAAGTGGCTATAGAGAACATGAAAAAGCGTGGCCTGGACGCGCTGGTGGTCATCGGCGGTGACGGCTCGTACATGGGTGCAAAACGTCTGACCGAAATGGGCTTCCCGTGCATCGGCCTGCCGGGCACCATCGACAACGACATCAAAGGCACTGACTACACCATCGGTTACTTCACCGCGCTGGGCACCGTTGTGGAAGCCATTGACCGTCTGCGTGACACCTCCTCTTCTCACCAGCGTATCTCTATCGTTGAAGTGATGGGCCGTTACTGCGGCGACCTGACCCTGGCGGCGGCTATCGCCGGTGGCTGTGAGTTCGTCGTGGTTCCTGAAGTGGAGTTCAGCCGCGAAGATCTGGTCGCTGAAATCAAAGCGGGCATCGCGAAGGGTAAGAAACACGCGATTGTGGCTATCACCGAGCACATCTGTGACGTTGACGAGCTGGCGAAGTACATCGAAACCGAAACCAAACGCGAAACCCGCGCAACCGTTCTGGGTCACATCCAGCGCGGCGGTTCCCCGGGCCCGTACGACCGTATCCTGGCATCCCGTATGGGTGCGTACGCTATCGAGCTGCTGCTGCAAGGCCACGGCGGCCGCTGCGTCGGTATTCAGAACGAACAGCTGGTTCACCATGACATCATCGACGCGATTGAAAACATGAAGCGTCCGTTCAAAGGTGACTGGCTGGACTGCGCCAAAAAACTGTACTGATCCTTCAAGCCCTCTTCTTTCAGAAGAGGGCTTTTATTCCTCTTCGTTATAGCCAATCTTTTTTTATTCTTTAATCCTCGATTCGCTTTCTGGCACGCTGCATTCATCAAAACACTACACAAGAGAGCTGGGCGATGAATAAATGGGGCGTGGGTTTAACGTTATTGCTGGCATCGACCAGCGTTCTGGCAAAGGACATCCAGTTACTGAATGTGTCGTATGACCCGACGCGTGAGCTGTACGATCAATACAACAAAGCCTTTGCGGCGCACTACAAACAGGAAACCGGCGATAACGTGGTAATTCGTCAGTCTCACGGTGGCTCCGGTAAGCAGGCGACGTCTGTGATTAACGGTATTGAAGCCGACGTGGTGACCCTGGCGCTGGCCTATGATGTCGACGCCATCGCCGAGCGTGGTCGTATCGACAAAAACTGGATCAAACGTTTGCCGGATAACTCCGCGCCATACACCTCGACCATCGTCTTCCTGGTGCGTAAAGGAAACCCGAAACAGATTAAGGACTGGAACGACCTGATCAAACCGGGCGTTTCTGTGATTACCCCGAACCCGAAAAGCTCCGGCGGTGCACGCTGGAACTACCTCGCGGCCTGGGGCTACGCGCTGCACCACAACAACGGTGACCAGGCTAAAGCGCAGGAATTCGTCAAATCCCTGTACAAAAACGTCGAAGTGCTGGACTCCGGCGCACGCGGTGCCACTAACACCTTCGTCGAACGCGGCATTGGCGACGTGCTGATTGCGTGGGAAAACGAAGCCCTGCTGGCGACCCACGAGCTGGGTAAAGACAAGTTTGAGATCGTGACCCCGAGCGAATCCATCCTCGCTGAGCCGACCGTTTCCGTGGTCGATAAGGTCGTTGATAAGAAAGGCACCAAAGCGGTGGCGGAAGCCTACCTGAAGTATCTTTACTCGCCGGAAGGCCAGGAAATCGCGGCGAAGAACTTCTATCGTCCACGCGATGCGGCTGTCGCGAAGAAATACGATAGCGAATTCCCGAAACTGAAGCTCTTCACCATTGATGATGTGTTCGGCGGCTGGACGAAAGCGCAGAAAGAGCATTTCTCTAATGGCGGCACCTTCGACCAGATTAGCCAGCGCTAAACCACAACAAACGACACGGCGACCCGGTGTGAGAAATCCACCGGGTTTTTTATTTGGTCATCATTTTGCGTTACTCTTTTGCCTCTATTGAAAACAGGGAACGCGTTGTGAAAAAAATTATCTTACTGATCCTGATTGTCATCGCTCTTGCCGCAGGCGGCGTGTACTGGATAAAAGCGGGTAATCCGAATGCGTTGCGCCATATCGTTCTCGACCAGTGCCTGCCTAATCAACTGCAACACCGTAACCCGGCGCCCTGCGCGCAGGTGAAGCCTGACGCGGGCTATGTGGTATTTAAAGACCGCAACGGGCCGCTGCAGTATCTGCTGATGCCAACGTACCGCATCAATGGCACCGAAAGCCCGCTCCTGACCGAGCCTCACACGCCGAACTTCTTCTGGCTGGCGTGGCAGTCGCGCAGCTTTATGACCATGAAGCGTGGCTCCGAGGTGCCGGACAGCGCCATTTCGCTGACGATTAACTCTCCGACAGGCCGTACGCAGAACCATTTCCATATCCATATCTCCTGCCTGCGCCCGGACGTGCGCGAGAAGCTTAACGCGGCGCAGGGAGAAATCAGCACCCAGTGGCTACCATTCCCGGGCGGGCTGGAAGGGCATGAGTATCTTGCTCGCCGGGTGACGGAGAATGAACTGGTCCAGCGCAGCCCGTTTATGATGCTGGCGGAAGAGCTGCCGGAAGCGCGCGACCATATGGGGCGTTTCGCGCTGGCAATGGCGCAGCAGTCGGATGGATCTTTTATTCTGCTGGCTACGGAGCGTAACCTGCTCACGCTCAACCGCGCCTCGGCAGAGGAATTGCAGGATCATCAATGCGCTATCCTGAAGTAACCCCACCATAAATCGCGTTTACTCGGGCTGCCTGTCACCGTAGACTTGCTGAAAAAATCTACAGGAGACAGGTATGTCGCTCTGGTTAACGCATCCTCTGCTGCTGCCCTCGCTGATCGTCGGCGTCACCATCGTGCTGTGGGCGACGTCGCTATTGCCAGAATTTATCACCGCGCTGCTGTTCTTTACGGCGGCGATGGCCGCCAGAATCGCCCCGCCGGAAGCGATCTTCGGCGGTTTTGCCTCGTCGGCTTTTTGGCTGGTATTCAGCGGGTTTGTACTGGGCGTGGCGATCCGTAAAACCGGGCTGGCGGACAGGGCCGCCCGGGCGCTGTCGGCAAAGCTCACTGACTCCTGGGTGCTGATGGTGGCGAGCGTGGTATTGCTCAGCTACGCGCTGGCGTTTGTGATGCCGTCAAACATGGGGCGTATTGCGCTGCTGATGCCCATTGTCGCGGCGATGGCGAAACGCGCCGGTATCGCCGACGGCTCCCGCGCCTGGTTTGGTCTGGCGCTGGCCGTCGGGTTCGGCACCTTCCAGCTTTCGGCAACTATCCTGCCTGCAAACGTCCCTAACCTGGTGATGAGCGGTGCCGCGGAAGGCTCGTACGGCATTCACCTGAACTATGTTCCGTATCTGCTGCTGCATACGCCGGTGCTGGGTATTCTCAAAGGCCTGATTCTGATTGGCCTCATCTGCTGGCTGTTCCCCGGCAGCCCAAAACCCCCGAAGGATCTGGCGCTGTCTGAACCCATGGGGCGGGACGAAAAGCGTCTCGCCTGGCTGCTGGCGCTGGTGCTGGGAATGTGGGTCACGGAGAGCTGGCACGGCGTAGGGCCCGCGTGGACGGGGCTGGCGGCGTCGATCATCGTCATGCTGCCGCGCGTTGGCTTTATCACCGGGGAGGAGTTTTCTGCGGGCGTGAACATGCGTACCTGCATTTACGTCGCGGGTATTCTTGGGCTGGCGATCGTCGTGACGCAAACCGGTATCGGAACGGCCGTGGGCGAAGCGCTGCTGCGCATTATGCCGCTGGATGCGGACAAACCGTTCACCAGCTTTCTGGCGCTGACCGGTATTACCACAGCGCTCAACTTCATTATGACTGCTAACGGCGTTCCGGCGTTGTACACTACCCTGGCTCAGAGCTTCTCGGACGCGACCGGTTTCCCGCTGCTGTCGGTGATCATGATTCAGGTGCTGGGCTATTCCACGCCGCTGCTGCCGTATCAGGCGTCGCCGATTGTGGTGGCAATGGGGCTCGGGAAGGTGCCTGCAAGGGCGGGGATGGTGCTTTGTCTGGCGCTGGCTATCGCAACGTATCTGGTGCTGCTGCCGCTGGATTATTTGTGGTTTAGCGTATTAGATAAAGTGTAGTTCGGTGCGAGGGGTTTCCCCTCACCCCAACCCTCTCCCAAAGGAGAGGGAGGAGAAGAGCGGTGGGTAAGCGCAAGCGCCACCCGCCACAAAGGCCATTACGCCTGTTTAGCCGCTTCTGCCGCTTTAACGATCACCGCGAAAGCGTCAGCTTTCAGGGATGCACCGCCAACCAGCGCGCCATCGATGTCTGGCTGGGTGAACAGCTCAGCAGCGTTGGAGGCGTTTACGGAGCCGCCGTACTGGATGATCACTTGCTCAGCGACTTTCGCGTCGGCTTTAGCAATGTGGTCACGAATGAATTTGTGCACTGCCTGAGCCTGCGCAGGGGTTGCAGATTTGCCGGTACCGATCGCCCAGACTGGCTCGTAAGCGATAACCGCGCCTTCGAACGCTGCCGCGCCCTGAGTTTTCAGCACGGCGTCGATCTGACGCGCGCACACTTCTTCGGTTTTGCCCGCTTCGTTTTCCGCTTCGGTTTCACCGATGCACAGAACTGGGATCAGACCCTGCTCTTTCAGCACGGCGAATTTCTTCGCGATGAACTCGTCAGATTCTTTGTGGTAAGTGCGACGCTCGGAGTGGCCGATGATGATGTATTTCGCGCCGATATCTTTCAGCATTTCAGCGGAAGTTTCACCGGTGAACGCGCCAGACAGGTTAACGTCAACGTTCTGCGCGCCCAGCACGATGTGGCTGCCGTCAGCGGCACGTTTAGCCAGATCCAGGTACATATCCGGCGGAGCGATAGCAACCGCGCAGCCGGTCACGCCAGCCAGCTCTTTACGCAGGTTCGCAACCAGTTCGTTTACCATGTGGCGGCTGCCGTTCAGTTTCCAGTTACCCATCACTAAAGGATGTCGCATTTCAATTCTCCACGCTAAATAAGCGAATTAAGGAATATGGCCGCCCTCTCGGGCAGCATGGTCTGTGAATCAGTATAGAGATTTTCCCTCGAAAGGCTTTGCTTTTTGTCATTAATTCGCCCCGCCAAGGGTGTCAGATAGCGCCAGCTTAATCGGTTCAACGGCGAAGGTCAGTCCTTTTTCGCCGTTATCTGCCACCACATAGCGGATCGCGCCTTCGGTTGTGGCGTAGTACCGCTTGTTTTTACCGGCGGCCAGCAGTTTTTGCAGCTTTTGCTGGCTTTGCTTTTTCGTCAGCGCAGGCGTAAACGCCTGCAGCACCGCGCTCATGTAATCAAGCGCCTTCGATTTAGCGGCTTTCTGCTCTGGCCCCTGAATCGGCAGCCAGGTGATTTGCATGCTTTTGATTTTTAACGTACCGCGCTCCAGCGCCGTGGAAGCATACAAATTCTCGTTAATCTTGCTCGCTGCACGGGTCAGGGTTGGGGTATCGCGGGAGCTATCAATGGCGCGAAATTCATCCAGCGGCAGCGCTGGGTTGGCCTGATTGAAGGCTTCGCGAAACTGGCTGATGGATTGATCGAAAGACGGCGCGCCTGCCAGCAAATACGGCGCAGTGGTGGGGGCCGCGGTGTCGGCGGCGTGCAGCGGAAAACCCGCGCTGAGCATCGCGAAACACAGGAAAAGAGAATGTGCCGAATTTTTCATCAACATTGCACCTGGCCGTAAGTGCTCATGATTAAAACGATATCTGGTCGGCTTGTCAAAAGGTCACAACTCCAGGGTAAAATGCGGGCTAAACGATAATAAGGAACCTTACATGACCATACAGCAGTGGCTGTTTTCATTCAAAGGGCGTATTGGACGCCGTGATTTCTGGGTCTGGATGGTGACGTGGGTTGTCGCCATGCTGCTTCTGTTTTTCGTCGCTTACAACGCCTGGCTGAGCACGCAAACGGCGGCATTTGCGCTGGTCTGCCTGCTATGGCCAACGGCGGCCGTCGTGGTGAAACGCCTGCACGATCGCGGCCGCTCCGGCGCATGGGCGTTTCTGATTATTCTGGCGTGGATGCTGGTGGCAGGAAACTGGGCGATGCTCCCATCCATCCTTCCGTGGGTCGTGGGCAGGCTGCTGCCGTCGGTCATCTTCGTGATGATGATTGTCGATCTGGGCGCGTTTATCGGCACCCAGAGCGAAAACAAATACGGTAAAGACACCGTCGAGGTGAAATACCGCTGATCACCAGTAGTGTTCAGCGGTCATATGGCCCGGTCGGCGGCGAAGATGTTTCGTCATCTGCCGGGTATCCTTCAGAAGCTGCTGCGTGTCCCGCACCATCTGCGGGTTACCGCACAGCATGACGTGGCTGGTTTCGGCCGTCATTGGTAAACCCACTGCGTCTTCCAGGGCTCCACTCTCAATTAGGGCCGGCACGCGACCGGTAAGCGTTCCTGCTACGGTTTCACGGCTGACCACGGTCTGAATCTTTAACTTCCCACCGTACTGCTGTTCCAGCGCCTGCATTTGCGGCAGATAGCTCAGGTCTGCAGCGTAGCGCGCAGCGTGCACCAGCACGATGTTTTTGAAGCGCTCCAGATCTTTGCCGTATTGCAGAATGGAAAGATAGGGACCGATAGCCGTGCCGGTTGCCAGCATCCAGAGCGTGTCACAGTCAGGGATCTCTTCGAGCACAAAGAAGCCCGCCGCTTCGCTCACGATTTGCACATCGTCGCCGGGCTTAAGGGCGGCGAGGCGGGGGCTGAGCTTGCCGTCCGGAACGGTGACCAGATAGAACTCGAGATCCGGGTTATCCGGCGCGTTAACGTAAGAGTAGGCGCGCTGCACGCGCTCGCCGTCGACATCCAGCCCCAGCTTCGCAAATTGCCCGGCCTTAAACGGGTGAACGGGAGCATGCAGGGTGAGACTAAATAGCGCATCGGTCCAGAATTCTATCTTTGTGACTTTACCTGTTACCCAGTCCGCCATGATCTTCTCCTGTGCTGTTTCTCTGTTCCATCTTCCGTACTTGTGGGAAACATTTCCAGCCCCTTCGGGCCGGAAAGCTCTATCGATCAAACGGTTTCACAGAATGTGCGTCTGCACGTCCGGGTCTTTGCGGTCGAGATAGTGAATTGACTGAATGCGTCGGATGGTGCGTGATTTACCGCGGATCAGCAGCGTTTCAGTGGTCGCCATGTTGCCCTTGCGGGTAATGCCATCCAGCAGGTCGCCTTTGGTGATGCCGGTTGCTGAGAAGACCACGTTATCGCTGCGGGCCATGTCGTTCAGCGCCAGCACTTTATTGGCTTCGATACCCATCGCTGCGCAGCGCGCAAGCTCGTTCTCACCGATACGACGGTTCTCGTCGCTGTCGCCTTTCACCTCATGACGCGGCAGCAGGCGTGCCTGCATATCGCCGTCCAGCGCACGGATCACCGCTGCAGAGACCACGCCTTCCGGCGCGCCGCCGATGCCATAAAGCACGTCGACTTCGCTGTCCGGCATGCAGGTCAGGATCGAGGCGGCAACGTCACCGTCAGGAATGGCAAACACGCGCACGCCGAGTGCTTGCAGATAAGAGATGGTGGCGTCGTGACGCGGTTTCGCCAGAATTGTGACGGTGAGTTCGTTGAGCGGTTTACCCAGCGCCGCTGCGATATTGCGCAGGTTAGCATCCAGCGGCAGGCTCAGGTCGATTGCGCCTTTCGCGCCAGGACCGACAATCAGCTTTTCCATGTACATATCCGGCGCGTTGAGGAAGCAGCCTTTATCGCCCACGGCCAGCACAGCGAGCGCATTGGCCTGACCCATCGCCGTCATGCGGGTGCCTTCGATCGGGTCAACCGCGATATCCACCGCATCTCCTTTGCCGGTACCGACTTTTTCACCGATGTAGAGCATTGGCGCTTCGTCGATCTCGCCTTCACCAATCACGATGGTGCCGTCGATGTTGACCTGGTTAAGCACAATGCGCATGGCGTGGACGGCTGCGCCGTCTGCGGTATTTTTATCGCCACGGCCAAGCCATTTATAGCCTGCAAGGGCGGCCGCTTCGGTGACGCGGGAAAACTCGATAGCAAGTTCACGTTTCATTAGGGACTCGTACAATCAAAAGGAATTGCACGAAGTTTATCACAGAGTGAGGAGGGGGGAGGGACCGGTGCGGTTGGAACCCCCCTCACCCTAACCCTCTCCCCAAAGGGGCGAGGGGACTTAATCCCCTTTGGGGAGAGGGTTAGGGGTGAGGGGGGATAAGTTGGTCTTACTCTTCGTGCTCTTCCCACGCCAGGGCGCGTTTCACCGCTTTCTTCCAGCCGCTGTAGCGGAAGTTACGCTCGGTGGTTTCGATGCCAGGGCGGAATTCGCGTTCGATGACCGCTTTCTCCTGCAGCTCGTCCAGGTTCTGCCAGAAGCCTACCGCCAGACCGGCAAGGTACGCCGCACCCAGCGCCGTCACCTCACGCACTTCAGGGCGCTCAACGCGGGTGCCCAGAATGTCGGACTGGAACTGCATCAGGAAGTTATTCGCGACCGCACCACCGTCCACGCGCAGGGCGTGCAGACGAATGCCGGAGTCTGCCTGCATCGCTTCCAGCACGTCGCGCGTCTGGTAGGCGATGGATTCCAGGGTGGCACGGATGATGTGGTTAGAGTTCACACCGCGCGTCAGGCCGAAAATTGCGCCGCGGGCATACGGGTCCCAGTACGGTGCGCCCAGACCGGTGAACGCTGGTACCACGTACACGCCGTTGGTGTCTTTCACTTTGGTCGCGAAGTACTCGGAGTCAAACGCGTCGCTGATCAGCTTCATCTCGTCGCGCAGCCACTGAATGGATGCGCCCGCCATAAACACCGCACCTTCCAGCGCATAGTTCACTTCGCCGCGCGGGCCGCAGGCAATGGTGGTCAGCAGACCGTTTTCTGATTTCACCGCTTTTTCGCCGGTGTTCATCAGCATAAAGCAGCCGGTGCCGTAGGTGTTCTTCGCCATCCCTTCCTTGACGCACAGCTGGCCGAACAGCGCCGCCTGCTGGTCACCGGCGATCCCGGCGATAGGAATACGGGTGCCGCCTTTACCGCCGATATTGGTCTGGCCGTACACTTCAGACGACTTACGCACTTCAGGCAGCATCGCGCGCGGGATGTCCAGCGCGTCCAGCATCTTGTCATCCCACTCCAGGGTGTTGATGTTGAACAGCATGGTACGCGAGGCGTTGGTGTAGTCGGTGACGTGGACGCGTCCCTGGGTCATCTTCCAGATAAGCCAGGTATCGACGGTCCCGAACAGCAGCTCGCCGCGTTTTGCACGCTCGCGTGAACCTTCCACGTGATCGAGGATCCACTTCACTTTGGTACCGGAGAAATACGGGTCAACCACCAGACCGGTGGCGCTGCGCACGTACTCTTCCATCCCGTCGCGCTTCAGCTGTTCGCAGATCTCTGACGTACGGCGGCACTGCCAGACGATGGCGTTGTAAATAGGCTTACCGGTTTCACGTTCCCAGACCACGGTGGTTTCACGCTGGTTGGTAATGCCGATAGCGGCAATCTCGTCGGAACTGATATCGGCTTTCGCCAGCACTTCCACCAGCGTGGAGCTTTGTGATGCCCAGATCTCCATCGGGTCGTGCTCTACCCAGCCTGGACGAGGATAAATTTGCTCAAATTCACGTTGAGACACGCTGACAATGTTCGCGTCATGATCCATTACGACAGCGCGGGAGCTGGTAGTGCCCTGGTCGAGCGCAACGATATATTTTTTTTCGGTCATGGTATGTGTCCCGTAGTCAGATTACAGCGAAGCTTTTTGTTGTGCGGTAGAAGTCGTTTCCTTCTCCTCGTCCACACAGGTGTCGCACGGTAAATGGCGACCAATTAATTTGCGGTAGCTAAATGCGCCCAGCGCAGCCCCAACAACCGGCGCAAACAGCGGCACCAGGAAGTAAGGGATATCTTTACCACCCGTGAATGCCACGTCACCCCAGCCTGCGATAAAGGCGAACGCTTTTGGTCCGATATCACGCGCCGGATTCATCGCGAAGCCGGTCAGCGGGCCCATGGATGCGCCAATCACCGCAATCAGAAGACCAATCAGCAGGGGGGCCAGCGGGCCGCGCGGAATGCCGTTTCCATCGTCGGTCAGCGCCAGGATAACGCCCATCAGAATAGCGGTAATCACCATTTCTACTGCGAACGCCTGCACAAAATTGATGTGCGGGTTAGGGTAGGTTGAGAAGATGCCTGCCAGATCCAGACTTTCGACGCTGCCGCGTACCATATGATGCGTCTGTTCGAAGTCGATGAAAAGATTGTAATAAAGCCCGTAAACTAACGCCGCTGCGCAAAACGCGCCGGCAAATTGAGAAATAATGAAAGGAACAACTTTGCGTCCGTCGAAGCACGCGAAAAGCCACAGTGCGATAGTCACCGCCGGGTTAAGATGTGCACCAGAAACCCCTGCAGTCAGGTAGATGGCCATCGCCACGCCCAGACCCCAGATGATACTGATTTCCCACTGACCAAAACTGGCACCCGCCACTTTCAGTGCAGCGACACAGCCCACTCCGAAGAATATCAACAACCCGGTACCAAGGAACTCGGCAATGCACTGGCCTTTTAAGGTTGATGTCTGACTCATAATCGGAATCCTGAAGAAATTGATGTTTATTGTTAGCGTGGCCGCCCGTGACAGCCACGATGCCCTGTAGACATAGTGTTAATTTATCGTTAACGAGCAAAAACGAGAAATATCGAAATTAAAATGTGTGGTCTGCGTCAATAAAATGAGCGTTTTCGCGCCATAAAGCGCGTTTTTGCATCAGTCGCGCACGGTGGGCTGAATCATTTCTTTAACGAATGGGTTAACAACTTAGAGGTATATGCCGCGAACGCACCAGGACGAGGCCGAAAAGTGTTGCAAACCGCGATCTGCGTGGTATGCCGCTGGACAGGGGCGACTGCGCTCCATACAATCGGAACATATGTTGTGCGCGTTTACGTTAAAGCGTCGCCTTGCAATTCAGGAGAGGTAGGATCATGTCTTTAGAAGTGTTTGAGAAACTGGAATCGAAAGTACAGCAGGCGATTGACACCATCACGCTGCTGCAGATGGAAATTGAAGAGCTGAAAGAGAAGAACAACAGCCTGGCGCAGGAAGTTCAGAACGCTCAGCACGGCCGCGAAGAACTGGAGCGCGAAAACAACCAGCTGCGCGAACAGCAGAACGGCTGGCAGGATCGCCTGCAGGCGCTGCTGGGACGTATGGAAGAGGTTTAATACTCGTTTCTTCATGAGTTCAAGTTAACAAGCCATCATGCTCTATGATGGCTTTTTTTTGTTAAGCGTCAGGGATTATTCCTTTTTTAGAGACGCGATCATATTGGATGCTGCATCAGGGTATAATTTTAGATATTGTGGCGTCATTCTTAATTGTAATAAATAGGTTTTCTCTTTGTCTTTCAGAAAGACAAAATAAATCTTGTCTGGACTGTCTTTGATCCGGTTTGAAATGTAGTAGATACACTCCAGATGTTCAATATAGCAGCCTTGACTTTCATGATGAGGAATATCTTCTTCCGTCGTCGTGAGGCCCAATGCAAGCGAAATAAATTCTTCATGGGAAAAGTTATCAAGAATATCGACAGGCAGTGTCATCATTTTGCTCAAGGCTAACGCATCACCATTTCTTGAAATAAGCATTTTATCCTCGACCTTCCACGTTTTGTCCGGCAAGTTTATAGAAACGTGTTGCTCGGGAAAGACGTAGGTCCACGGGGTCGCTATTTTATAAACGCCACGAATAGTAGAAAGGATTAAAAAGGCGACTACGCCGCAGATAAGATAACGCAACCTGATGCTGGTTGTATTATGGGCGAAGTAAATAATCCCTGCGATAATTATCAGAAAAACAAATAAAATAATGCTGGCTAATATAATTGCATAAGTCGAGAGGGATATAAACCACAATCCGACACCGAGGAAAGCGAACAGCAGTGTGGTCCCATAAATAATGAGGGTTGCCGATGAGTCACGCATAAACATCCTTGTTGAAATAAAGGGGAAAATCCCCCCTTTATCTTACAGGGATTATTTATTCGATATCCAGTGCATCTTCGGAAAGAATAATCCCGGTGTTATCGGCATAAAGATGGTCCCCGGAGAAGAAGGTCACGCCGCCAAAGTTAACGCGCACGTCGCTTTCGCCGATGCCGTCACCCGCAGCGCCTACCGGAATGGCCGCGATGGCCTGAACTCCAATATCCAGGTCTTCGAGATCGTCCACCTGACGCACGGAGCCGTACACCACAATGCCTTCCCACTCGTTCTGGACGGCAATTCCGGCCAGTTCGGCATCAATCAGTGCGCGACGCACGGATCCGCCGCCGTCGACCACCAGAACGCGACCACGGCCGTTCTGTTCGAGCAGATCGTACAGCAACCCGTTGTCCTCGAAACATTTCACCGTGACGATTTGACCGCCAAACGACGACCGCCCACCAAAGTTGGAGAACAGCGGTTCAACGACGTTGACATCTTCCTGGTAGATGTCACAAAGCTCGGAGGTATCGTATTTCATAGGTTTAACGCTCAGTTGCTGCGAATGTGTTCAGTATATCGTGCGAAATGCGTTGTTGGCAAAATCATCAATTGTTAATTGATATTTGTCAGCTAACTGAGCGTCTGGCTTAACACAATCCCAATGACGAACAACAGGTTAGTCAGCAGCGCGCCTTTTACCGTACGTTCCAGCATCGGCGGCATAGCGGACGGGCTGAGTTCACGCATCACAAAGCGGGCCTGCTTAACCAGCAGCGGCGCGGCAAGCACAAACAGCCAGCCCCACAGACTGTGCAGGGAAATCAGGTTAAACAGCGCCAGGCAAACCAAAGCGCCGATGAGCAGGCAGGCATGATAGCGGCGCGCATTCATCGGCCCCAGACGCACCGCCAGCGTGTTCTTGCCGTTCTCACGGTCGCTGTCGATATCGCGCAGGTTATTGATGTTCAGCACCGCCGTCGCCAGCAGGCCGCAGGCGGTCGCGGGAAGGAACAGGGCAGGGATCACCGTATGCGCCTGTAAGTACCAGCTCCCCATCACGCTCAGCCAGCCGAAGAACACCAGCACGGAGATATCCCCGAGGCCAATATAGCCGTAAGGGCGCGTGCCGACGGTGTAGGTGATGGCCGCGATAATGGCGAGCAGACCCAGCACCAGGAAGCCAATGAAATCGCTGGTGGTTTTCGAGGCGACCGTCACCAGCGCCAGGCCGGATAGGCAAATCAGTACCACGGTGATAATCAGCGCGCGCTTCATCTGTGCCTGGGTAATGACCCCTTTCTGCATCCCGCGCAGCGGCCCGATACGGTCCGGCTTATCGCTGCCCTTCACCGCATCACCATAGTCGTTAGCGAGGTTGGAGAGGATTTGCAGCAGGCCGGCGGTAATCAATGCCAGCGCGGCGACCAGCGGATCAAAATAACCTTGCCACCAGGCAAGCGCCGTACCGACGATAATCGCGGCAAAGGCCAGAGGAAGCGTTTTAGGGCGCAGGCTTTCGAGCCACGCCTGAGTACGGCTGATATCAGTCATAGTAATTTAGCCAATAAAAATGGGGGCCTTAGCCCCCATTAACAGTGATGAGAATGCAGTAACCGCGATTATAGGATAAAACGGCTCAGATCTTCATCTGCCACTAACGCATCCAGATGTTTGCTCACATATTCTGCGTCAATGGTAATGGTTTGACCGTTGAGGTCGCTCGCATCATACGAGATATCTTCCACCAGGCGTTCCAGCACGGTGTGCAGACGACGCGCACCGATGTTCTCGGTGGTTTCGTTGACCTGCCATGCGGCCTGGGCGATACGCTTGATACCGTCCTCGGTGAACTCAAGGTTCACGCCTTCCGTCGCCATCAGCGCTTTGTACTGTACGGTAGCAGAGGCGTTTGGCTCGGTCAGGATGCGCTCGAAATCTTCAGTGGTCAGCGCCTGCAGCTCAACGCGGATAGGCAGACGACCCTGCAGTTCCGGGATCAGATCCGACGGGCTGGCCACCTGGAACGCACCGGAAGCGATAAACAGGATGTGGTCCGTTTTCACCATGCCGTGCTTGGTGGAGACGGTGCAGCCTTCAACCAGCGGCAGCAGGTCGCGCTGTACGCCTTCGCGGGACACGTCCGGGCCGGAACTGTTGCCGCCGCGCTTACAAATTTTGTCGATTTCGTCGATGAACACGATGCCGTGCTGCTCAACCGCGTCGATAGCGTCCTGCTTCAGCTCTTCCGGGTTCACCAGCTTCGCCGCTTCTTCTTCAATCAGCAGCTTCATCGCATCTTTGATTTTCAGCTTACGCGCTTTCTGCTTCTGGCCGCCCAGGTTCTGGAACATGGACTGCAGCTGGCTGGTCATCTCTTCCATGCCCGGAGGCGCCATGATTTCCACGCCCATCGGCGCGGCCGCGAGGTCGATCTCAATCTCTTTGTCGTCCAGCTGGCCTTCACGCAGTTTTTTGCGGAACGCCTGACGCGCGGCTGAAGGCTCAGACTGCTGTTCAGCCTGGCCCCAGTTGTTTTTCGCCGGTGGGATCAGCACGTCGAGAATGCGCTCTTCGGCCATCTCTTCCGCGCGGTAGCGGTTTTTCTCGATCGCCTGGACGCGCACCATTTTGATCGCCGAGTCGGTCAGATCGCGGATGATGGAGTCCACTTCTTTACCCACATAGCCCACTTCGGTGAACTTGGTGGCTTCAACTTTGATGAACGGCGCGTTCGCCAGCTTCGCCAGACGACGGGCGATTTCGGTTTTCCCGACGCCGGTCGGGCCGATCATCAGAATGTTTTTCGGCGTGACTTCGTGACGCAGCTCTTCATCAAGCTGCATACGACGCCAGCGGTTACGCAGCGCGATGGCCACGGAGCGCTTGGCGTTATCCTGGCCGATAATGTGTTTGTTCAGTTCGCTGACAATTTCGCGTGGGGTCATTTCAGACATGGGAGGTCCTTACGCTTTGGAGGTCAATTCTTCGATGGTGTGGTTGTGGTTGGTATAGATGCAGATATCACCTGCAATATCCAACGCCTTCACCGCGATATCACGCGCGTTCATGTCGGTATTTTCCAACAGCGCGCGGGCTGCAGCCTGGGCATAAGGGCCGCCAGAGCCGATGGCAATCAGGTCGTTTTCCGGCTGAATCACGTCACCGTTACCGGTGATGATAAGCGAAGCGGTTTCATCCGCGACCGCCAGCAGCGCTTCGAGCTTGCGCAGCATACGGTCGGTACGCCAGTCTTTCGCCAGCTCAACGGCGGCTTTCACCAGATGACCCTGGTGCATTTCCAGTTTGCGTTCAAACAGTTCAAACAGCGTGAAGGCATCCGCCGTGCCGCCTGCAAAACCGGCGATCACTTTGTCGTTGTAGAGACGACGCACTTTCTTCACGTTGCCTTTCATGACGGTATTACCCAGCGTGGCCTGGCCATCACCGGCGATTACCACATGGCCGTTACGGCGTACACTTACTATTGTTGTCACGAGCAGACCCCCTGGTTACAAATTCGGGAAACAGAAGCCCTGAGCCTGTGCTCAGGGCTGAATTAAATGATAGATGGGGGAGATTTTGGGGGTTTCAACCCCCGGAGGCGAGTCGAATGCAGTTTGTATGACCGGCCACTTTCAGGCGCGAAATGGTGCCATCGGCATTTTCTTTGCCTTTGACCGGGCCAATCACCACGCGATTCCAGCCGTTGTTGGTGGTAATGCGTGAATCAAATCCTTCAAACGCCAACTGAGCACGCACCGTTTCCGCCTGCTCGGCGCCTTTAAACGAACCGCACTGCACCATCCAGCGGCGCTCGTCTTTTTTCTCTGCCGTCTGCTTCGGCGCTTCGGTCTCTTTGGTCACCGGCGCGGCCTGCTGCGTTTTCGGCTGCTGCGCGGTGGTATGCGCTGGCGTCTGGAGCAGATCCTGATACGGCTGAGCCGCTTGTTTTTGTGGCTGCGCTTTTGGCTGTTGAACAGGCTGTGATTGCACCGTACGCGTCTGCTGCTGCGGTTGCTGGTAAGGCTGCGCTTTCGGCTGCTGCACCGGCTGGGTTTGCGTCCACTGCTGCTGTTGCTGCTGCTGAATTTGTGCCTGGCGCTGACGCTGCAGCTGCAGCGTTTGCTGACGCTGTGCTGGCGTCTGTTCATTCCACGGCACTTCGTTCAGCTGCGTTGGCTGCTGACGCATATCGGCCTGCATTTGTGCCAGCAGCTGGCGCTGCTCGTCCGTCAGCTGGTCGGCATTTTTCACTTCGCCACCGGCTGAAGGCTCGGTAGGCGCACGCACGCCAGGCTGACGGCTTTCCAGCTCTTTAATATAGCGCCAGCGCTCTTCAGGTTTCGGCGGCAGACCATTTCCCGCCACTTTGTTGCCCTGAAGCGCCTCGGACTCTTCTTTTTTATGGTGCGTGATGAAGTACAGGCCGCCAATAAAAGCCACCAGTACCGCCGCAGCAATAGCGACCATTGCTGGCGAGACCGCAGGCAGATTACGCTGCTTGCTTTTTGAACTACTCTTTTTGCGTCGCGAAGGTGCCGGCTGGCCGCGACGTACATAATCTCGTTGTGCCACTATCGTTTCGCTGTATTTATTCGTTCGTCAGCCCGCCATGTTACTTAAGCGGCGGGGCTTTGACCAGATAAGGGTGTCCGAAAGGCGTTTACTTTAAGTCAATGCCTGGGTAGAGCCGCGAACAATCAGCTCGCAGTCCAGTAACCGTGAGCCGCTGCTAACTGTTTGACCCTGCAGCTGATCCAGCAGAAGCAGCATCGCTTCACGGCCAATCTGATAGCGCGGTTGTGACACGGTGGAGAGCGGCGGATCGCAAAACTCTGAAAGCGAAATGTTATCGAAACCGATAATCGACAGATCTTTCGGCACGCGTAAGCCACGGCGTTTGGCGTGGGACAGCGCCCCCAGCGCCATCACGTCGCTGTGGCAGAACACCGCTGTTGGCGGTTCCGGCAGCGCCAGCAGTTTCTCCAGCGCCTGTCCGCCCGCTTCGAAAGTAAAATCACCGCGCGCAATGTAGTGCGGATCGACAATCGCACCGGTACGGCGCAGCGCCTGAACATAGCCCTGCAGGCGATAGTGGCAGAGCGGCATCTCTTCCGGCCCGGCAATGCAGCCAATCCGCTTATGCCCCAGCTCCTGAAGATAGTTCACCGCGTTGAACGCGGCCGTCAGGTTATCGATATGAACCGTCGGCAGCTCCAGCTCGGGGGCAAACTCGTTGGCCATCACCATCGGTGGTAAATTGCGCTGTTCTTCGATGCTGGCATCAAACGGCAGGCGTGAGCCAAGCAGCAGCATGCCGTCAATCTGCTTGGTAATAATGAGGTCGATAAAGGTTTTTTCCTGCTGGTTCTGATGGGCGCAGTCGCCAATCAGCACCAGATAGCCCTGCTCCGCAGCCGTCACTTCGATGCCGCGAATGATCTCGCTAAAGAAGGGATCGCAGATGTCCGGCACTATCACCAGGATGGTCCGCGATTCATTGCGCTTGACGTTCCGCCCCATGGCCTGAGGGAAGTAACCCACTTCCAGCGCCGCCTGTTCAACCTTGTTACGGGTCGCCTGGGAGACTTTATCCGGGTTCATTAATGCGCGGGACACGGTTGCTGTTGAGACTTGTGCTTTCTCGGCAACGTCTTTCATGGTCGCCGTGGCAACCTCTTTCCTGGACTTCAACGTCTTCTCCTCGCCTGAACACCGAACTGCGGACACCACCATTTTTACAGATAGTTAATGGAATCGGTTACAGAATTTTCATAAAAAGTGTGAGGCGCGTTAAATTTTTCGATCCGTCTTCAGCCTTCGATGGGATCGACGTCCAGTACCCACTTCACTTTTCGCGCTTCCGGCAGGGTGTTGATGAGCGCCAGCGTGCCGCTGACGATGTGCTGCAGGCGAATACGCGAGGGGTGCTGGAGTAAAATTTGCCAGCGAAAACGTCCGCCGCGCTTCGGCGCCAGCGCCGGCACCGGGCCCAGGATCCACAGCTGGTTATCCACCAGCGGGCTGGCCTGCAGGAGATTCCTCAGCTGTTGCAGGAAAAGCGGGGCCTGCTGGTTGTTATGATCTTCCGCGCGGATGATGACGTGGCTGGTCCACGGCGGCAGCTGCATGGTCTGGCGCTCGGCCAACGCCTGCTCGGCGAAGGCGTCATAGCCTTTATGCAGCAGGGTTTGCAGCAGCGGGTGCTCAGGGTGGTGCGTTTGCAGTACCACCTCGCCCTGCTTGCCAGCACGTCCCGCACGCCCTGCCACCTGGGTATAAAGCTGGGCGAAGCGCTCGGCGGAGCGGAAATCGGCCGAGAACAGCGCGCCGTCCACGTCCAGCAGGGCGACCAGCGTCACGTCCGGGAAGTGGTGCCCTTTGGCCAGCATCTGAGTACCAATCAGGATGCGCGCGCCGCCGCGATGCACTTCTGCCAGCTGCTGTTCCAGCGCGCCTTTGCGGCTGGTGGTGTCCCGGTCGATTCGGGAAATAGGCACGTCCGGGAAGAAGGGGCCAAGCGCCTGTTCAAGTTGTTCCGTGCCCAGACCGACCGGCACGATATGCGTTGATCCGCACGACGGGCACTGGCGCGGCACCGGGCGCTGGCTGTCGCAGTGGTGGCAGCGCAGGTGACGCTGGGCCTGATGGAAGGTGTAGTAGTGGTCACAGCGCGGGCATTCTGCAATCCAGCCGCAGTCGTGGCACAGCAGGGCGGGGGCGAATCCGCGACGGTTCAGGAACAGGATCACCTGGTTCCCCGCCTGCAAATGCTGGCGCATGCGGGAAATCAATGCGGGCGCTAACCCTGCCTGCACCTGCTGGCCTTTGAGATCCAGCACGTGCTGAATGGCCGGACGGGCGTTCCCCGCGCGACGCGTCAGGCGCAGCATGTGATATTTACGCTGGCGCACGTTGTGCAGCGTTTCGAGCGCCGGCGTGGCGGAGCCGAGAATAATGGGAATTTGCTCGCTGTGCGCGCGGTAGACCGCCAGATCGCGGGCATGGTAGCGCCAGCCTTCCTGCTGTTTATAGGAGCTGTCGTGCTCTTCATCGATCACGATAACGCCAAGGTTTTTAAACGGCGTAAACAGCGACGAGCGGGTGCCGATCACTATCGCCGCTTCGCCGTTTTTCGCTTTCAGCCAGGCGCTAAGGCGCTCGCTATCGTTAAGCCCCGAGTGCAGCACCTCAACCGGCGCGTTAAAGCGCTCGCGGAATCGGGCGATTGTCTGCGGCGTCAGGCCGATTTCCGGCACCATCACCAGCGCCTGTTTACCCTGCGCGAGCACGTTTTCCAGTACGCTCAGGTAGACTTCCGTTTTGCCGGAGCCCGTCACGCCCGCCAGCAGCCAGGCGGAAAAATGGTCCGAGGCGCTGTGAATGGCGCCTACCGCGGTGGCCTGCTCGGTATTCAGACGCAGGCGATCGCCTGAGACGGAGAAGCCGTCGCGCCAGTCGTGAAGGGCAGGCGCTTCGCTGGCCAGCTCGCTCAGCCCTTTCTTTCTTAATGCCTGTAGCGCGGTTTCGCTGACCTCAAGCTCGTTAACCTGATGCCGCCAGATTTTCCCCTGACGCAGCGCCGCTAGCGCCTGCTGCTGTTTCTGCGAGCGCTTGAGGCTGTTAATGTCCACGGCCTGCCCCTGTTCGGTGGCAAACCAGTACCACATCGGGGCGTGGCTGGCACTCTTGCCCTGGCGCAGCAGAATAGGCAGGGCGTGGAAGAGGACGTCGCCAATCGGATGGTGATAATAATCCGCCGCCCACAGCAGCAGTCGCCAGGTGCTGGTGGAGAAAACCGGCTCGAGGTCCAGCACCTCAACGACCGACTTCAGTTCATTGAGGGGCAATTCGCTTTTATCGCTGACGGAGACGACGATCCCCACGCGCTGCTGTTTGCCAAACGGCACGGTCACGCGACAGCCCGCTTTGGCACTCATGCTGTCGGGCAGCAGGTAGTCAAAGGTGCGGGGAAGCGGAACGGGCAGGGCAACGTGAGCGACGGGCATCGAATCTTCCTGACTTGAAAAGTGGCGCGTTAGTATACACATTAGTAAAAGCGGCGTGCGGATCAGTTTGCATACGTTGGTTAAATTCTGTATGATTCGCCGCCTTTGGTGTACTTTACGCCAAAGAACTTACATTCAACATCGCGTGGTGTCTGGCGTTAGGGCTGGAAGAGCGACGCGGCCTTAACTGAGGTTCTCCCATGAAAAAAGATATTCACCCGAAATACGAAATGATTACTGCAAACTGCTCTTGCGGTAACTCTATCCAGATCCGCTCTACCGTGGGTCACGATCTGAACCTGGACGTGTGCGGCAAATGCCACCCGTTCTACACTGGTAAGCAGCGTGATGTTGCAACCGGTGGCCGTGTTGACCGCTTCAACAAGCGTTTCAGCATCCCGGGCGCTAAATAAGTTTCCCGAAAAAAAGGCACCGCAAGGTGCCTTTTTTGTATCCGCTTCTCAGTATTCCCACGTCTCCGGGTCAATACCCAGTTCACGCATGATCACCTTCGCCTCTTCCGGGATTTCGTCGCTACGCTCTTTGCGCAGATCGTCATCGTTCGGCAACGGTTGGCCGGTAAACGCATGCAGGAACGCTTCGCACAGCAGTTCGCTGTTAGTCGCGTGGCGCAGGTTATTCACCTGACGACGCGTACGTTCATCGGTGAGGATCTTCAACACCTTCAGAGGAATGGAAACCGTAATTTTCTTTACTTGCTCACTCTTCTTACCGTGCTCAGCGTATGGGCTGATATATTCGCCGCTCCATTCAGCCATGAGATACCTTTAATCCTCTCAGTCATTAATCTAAAGGTGCAAACCGGTCACTGCCCGTTTTGAACCGTAATCTTGCGTAGTTTACCGTAGAGACGATACCGTGGCACGGATATTGCCGCTGCAGCGTGCACTAAAGCATATAATTTTAACGGCTATTTGCGCATTGCTCAATCTATACGCAAAGAAGTTTAGATGTCCAGATGTATTGACGTCCATACTTTCAATGTTTACTCTGGTGCCTGACTTTTCACCTCATTCGCCAGGAAGCCCTCACCATGACGCGTAAACAGGCCACTATCGCAGTGCGTAGCGGATTAAATGATGACGAGCAGTACGGCTGCGTTGTCCCGCCCATTCATCTTTCCAGCACCTACAATTTCACCGGATTTAATGAACCCCGCGCGCATGACTATTCGCGTCGTGGCAATCCTACGCGTGATGTGACCCAGCGTGCGCTGGCCGAGCTGGAAGGGGGCGCAGGGGCAGTATTAACCAATACCGGGATGTCCGCCATTCACCTGGTGACGACAGTTTTCCTGAAACCGGGCGATCTGCTGGTTGCGCCGCACGACTGCTACGGCGGGAGCTATCGCCTGTTTGATAGCCTGGCAAAGCGCGGCTGCTACCGCGTGCTGTTTGTCGATCAAAACGACGAACAGGCGCTGAAACAGGCGCTGGCAGAGAAACCAAAGCTGGTTCTGGTGGAAAGTCCAAGCAACCCATTGTTGCGCGTTGTCGACATTGCGAAAATTTGTCAGCTCGCAAGGGATGCGGGAGCGATAAGTGTAGTGGATAATACCTTCCTCAGTCCGGCGCTTCAGAACCCGTTAGCACTGGGTGCGGATCTGGTATTGCATTCATGTACTAAATATCTGAACGGCCATTCTGACGTGGTGGCGGGCGTGGTGATTGCCAAAGATCCCGACGTTGTCACGGAACTGGCATGGTGGGCCAATAACATTGGCGTCACCGCGGGCGCGTTCGACAGCTACCTGCTGTTGCGCGGCATCCGCACGCTGTCGCCGCGCATGGACGTGGCGCAGCGTAATGCCCAGGCGATTGTCGATTTCCTGAAAACCCAGCCGCTGGTGAAGAAGCTTTATCACCCGTCGCTGCCGGAAAACCAGGGGCACGAGATTGCCGCGCGCCAGCAAAAGGGATTTGGCGCGATGTTAAGTTTTGAACTGGACGGTGACGAGCAAACGCTGCGTCGCTTCCTGAGCGGGCTGTCATTGTTTACGCTGGCGGAATCCTTAGGTGGGGTTGAAAGCTTGATCTCCCACGCCGCGACCATGACGCACGCAGGTATGGCACCCGAAGCACGTGCCGCCGCCGGGATTTCCGAGACGCTGCTGCGTATCTCAACCGGCATTGAAGATTCTGAAGATTTAATTGCCGATCTGGAAAATGGCTTCCGGATCGCAGCCAAGGGGTAATCATGAGTGTGATAGCGCAGGCAGGGGCGAAGGGTCGTCAGCTGCACAAGTTTGGTGGTAGTAGTCTTGCTGATGTGAAATGTTACCTGCGCGTCGCAGGGATCATGACCGAATATTCACAGCCGGGTGACATGATGGTTGTCTCAGCGGCGGGCAGCACCACCAACCAGTTGATTAGCTGGCTGAAACTGAGCCAGACCGATCGCCTTTCTGCGCATCAGGTGCAACAGTCCTTACGTCGTTACCAGAGCGAGCTGATTGCCGGCCTGCTGCCTGCGGACGTGGCGGACGGGCTGATCAGCGCTTTCACGCACGATCTTGAGCGTCTTGCTGCCCTGCTGGACAGCGGGATTACCGACGCGGTGTATGCCGAAGTGGTGGGCCACGGTGAAGTGTGGTCCGCGCGTCTGATGGCCGCCGTGCTGCAACATCTGGGCGTGGAAGCGGCCTGGCTCGACGCGCGCGATTTCCTGCGCGCGGAACGCGCCGCGCAGCCGCAGGTGGATGAAGGGTTGTCCTACCCGTTGCTACAGCAGCTGCTGGTGCAGCATCCGGGCAAACGTATTGTCGTCACCGGCTTTATCAGCCGCAGCAACGCGGGCGAAACCGTGCTGCTGGGCCGTAACGGCTCGGACTACTCGGCAACGCAGATTGGTGCCCTGGCGGGCGTGTCCCGCGTCACCATCTGGAGCGACGTGGCCGGTGTTTACAGCGCGGACCCGCGTAAGGTGAAAGATGCCTGTCTGCTGCCGCTGCTGCGTCTCGACGAAGCCAGCGAGCTGGCACGGCTGGCTGCGCCGGTACTGCACGCGCGCACGCTGCAGCCGGTTTCCGGCAGCGATATCGACCTGCAGCTGCGCTGTAGCTATACGCCGGACCAGGGTTCCACGCGCATTGAGCGCGTGCTGGCGTCCGGCACGGGCGCGCGTATTGTCACCAGCCACGACGACATCTGCCTGATTGAGTTCCAGGTCCCTGCCGGTCAGGATTTCAAACTGGCACATAAAGATATCGACACGATCCTGAAACGCGCCCAGGTGCGTCCGCTGGCCGTTGGCGTTCACAATGACCGTCAGCTGCTGCAGTTCTGTTATACCGCCGAAGTGGCGGACAGCGCGCTGAAAATTCTGGATGAAGCGGGCCTGCCGGGCGAGCTTCGCCTGCGTCAGGGGTTGGCGCTGGTGGCGATGGTGGGCGCGGGCGTCACCCGTAACCCGCTGCACTGCCACCGCTTCTGGCAGCAGCTGAAAGGCCAGCCGGTGGAGTTCACCTGGCAGTCGGAAGAGGGCATCAGCCTGGTCGCGGTCCTGCGGAAAGGGCCAACCGAGAGCCTGATTCAGGGCCTGCACACCTCCCTGTTCCGCGCGGAAAAACGCATCGGGCTGGTACTGTTTGGGAAAGGCAACATCGGCTCCCGCTGGCTGGAGTTGTTTGCCCGCGAGCAGGTCACGCTCTCGGCGCGTACCGGATTTGAATTTATTCTTGCGGGCGTGGTGGACAGCCGCCGCAGCCTGCTGAACTACGAAGGGCTGGACGCCAGCCGCGCGCTTGCCTTCTTTAACGATGAAGCCGTAGAGCAGGATGAAGAAGCGCTGTTCCTGTGGATGCGCGCGCACCCGTATGACGATCTGGTGGTGCTGGACGTTACCGCCAGCGAACAGCTTGCCGATCAGTATCTGGATTTCGCCAGCCACGGTTTCCACGTCATCAGCGCCAATAAGCTGGCGGGGGCAAGCAGCACCGATAAATACCGCCAGATCCACGACGCGTTCGAAAAAACGGGCCGCCACTGGCTCTATAACGCCACCGTTGGCGCGGGCCTGCCGGTTAACCACACCGTGCGCGACCTGATTGAAAGCGGCGACAGCATTCTGGCGCTGAGCGGGATCTTCTCCGGCACGCTCTCCTGGCTATTCCTGCAGTTTGACGGCACCGTACCATTCACCGACCTGGTGGATCAGGCGTGGCAGCAGGGCTTAACCGAGCCCGATCCGCGCGTTGATCTCTCCGGTAAAGACGTGATGCGCAAGCTGGTGATCCTGGCGCGCGAAGCCGGTTATGACATCGAGCCGGATTCTGTACGCGTCGAGTCGCTGGTCCCTGCGGGCTGCGAGGAAGGGTCCGTTGACCATTTCTTCGAGAACGGTGACGAGCTGAATGACCAGATGGTGCAGCGTCTGGAAGCGGCAAATGAGATGGGGCTGGTGTTGCGCTACGTGGCGCGTTTCGAGGCGAACGGTAAGGCGCGCGTGGGTGTCGAAGCGGTGCGTCCTGACCATCCGCTGGCGGCGCTGCTGCCGTGCGATAACGTCTTCGCCATTGAAAGCCGCTGGTACCGCGATAACCCGCTGGTGATCCGCGGTCCGGGCGCGGGGCGCGACGTCACCGCCGGGGCGATCCAGTCCGACATCAACCGTCTGGCTAAGCTGCTGTAACCCCTCACCCTAACCCTCTCCCCAAAGGGGAGAGGGGACTGCTCGGTGCGGTCTTTTCCCCCTCATCATGAATTTCTCTCATCTTCCCTGAGCAAACCTCACCGTTATTGTTGATTATTTATGTTGACGTCCCTTCGCTTTTCCGTCATTTTTACATCTGGACGTCTAAACGTATAGAAGTTCACAACACAACAGACAACGACACGCGAAAGATAGAGGTAAGGTATGAGCTTTTTTCACGCCAACCAGCGGGAAGCACTGAATCAGAGCCTGGCCGAAGTAAACGGCCAGATTAACGTCTCTTTTGAATTTTTCCCGCCGCGCACCAGTGAAATGGAGCAAACCCTGTGGAGCTCTATCGATCGCCTGAGCAGCCTGAAGCCAAAGTTTGTCTCCGTGACATACGGTGCGAACTCCGGCGAGCGTGACCGTACGCACAGCATCATTAAAGGCATTAAGGACAGAACCGGTCTGGAAGCGGCACCGCACCTGACCTGTATCGACGCCACTCGCGATGAACTGCGCGCCATTGCCCAGGACTACTGGAACAACGGTATTCGCCATATCGTTGCCCTGCGCGGCGATCTCCCTCCCGGCAGCGGCAAGCCAGAGATGTATGCGGCCGACCTGGTCGGGCTGCTGAAAGAGGTGGCCGACTTCGATATCTCCGTGGCCGCCTACCCTGAAGTTCATCCGGAAGCGAAAAGCGCCCAGGCGGATCTGCTTAACCTGAAGCGTAAGGTGGAGGCTGGTGCCAACCGCGCCATCACCCAGTTCTTCTTTGACGTGGAAAGCTATCTGCGCTTCCGCGACCGCTGCGTCTCGGCTGGTATCGACGTCGAAATCATCCCTGGCATTTTGCCTGTCTCGAACTTCAAACAGGCGAAGAAATTCGCCGATATGACCAACGTGCGCATTCCGCTGTGGATGTCCAAAATGTACGAAGGGCTGGACGATGACCCGGAAACCCGCAAGCTGGTGGGGGCCAACATCGCGATGGACATGGTGAAGATTTTAAGCCGCGAAGGGGTGAAAGATTTCCACTTCTACACGCTGAACCGTGCGGAGATGAGCTACGCCATTTGTCACACGCTCGGCGTTCGCCCGGCGTAATCAGCAAAAAGCCCTCATAAAATTGAGGGCTTTTTAGTCAGGTAGAAAGTTAAAAGGTATTAACTATCGAATCTGTGGATTAATTCAACTATATCTTATTGCTAGTGGTGTATATCGTAACGGTAACACTGTAAAGGGAGCATAGCGATGAGCACGTCAGACGAGACCAATAACGCGGCATCCGCCGGCAAATGTCCGTTCCATCAGGGCGGCGTCGATCACAGCGCGGGCGCAGGTACCGGCAGTAAAGAGTGGTGGCCTAAACAACTCCGCATCGATCTTCTAAATCAACATTCCAACCGTTCTAACCCTCTGGGTGAAGACTTTGACTACCGCAAAGAATTCAGCAAGCTCGACTATTCCGCCCTCAAGGGCGATCTCAAAGCCCTGTTAACCGACTCTCAACCCTGGTGGCCTGCCGACTGGGGCAGCTATGCTGGCCTGTTTATTCGCATGGCCTGGCACGGTGCCGGTACCTATCGCTCCGTTGACGGACGCGGCGGTGCCGGACGCGGTCAGCAGCGCTTTGCGCCACTGAACTCCTGGCCTGATAACGTCAGCCTGGATAAAGCGCGCCGCCTGCTGTGGCCAATCAAGCAAAAATACGGACAAAAAATCTCCTGGGCCGACCTGTTTATCCTCGCGGGTAACGTGGCGCTGGAGAACTCCGGCTTCCGCACCTTTGGTTTTGGCGCCGGTCGTGAAGACGTCTGGGAACCGGATCTGGACGTGAACTGGGGCGATGAAAAAGCCTGGCTGACCCACCGTGACCCGGAAGCGCTGGCGAAGCGTCCTCTGGGTGCCACTGAAATGGGCCTGATTTACGTGAACCCGGAAGGGCCAAACGCCAGCGGTGAACCGCTGTCGGCGGCTGCGGCAATTCGCGCAACCTTCGGCAACATGGGGATGAACGACGAAGAGACCGTCGCGCTGATTGCAGGCGGCCATACGCTCGGTAAAACCCACGGCGCGGGTGAAGCCACGCACGTTGGTACCGACCCGGAAGCCTCGCCGATTGAAGCGCAGGGCTTAGGCTGGGCAAGCACGCACGGCACCGGTATTGGCGCTGATGCTATCACCTCCGGGCTGGAAGTCATCTGGTCACAAACTCCGACCCAGTGGAGCAACTACTTCTTCGAGAACCTGTTCAAATACGAATGGGTGCAGACCCGTAGCCCGGCAGGCGCGATTCAGTTTGAAGCCGTGGATGCGCCGGAAATCATGCCCGATCCGTTCGACCCGTCGAAGAAACGCAAACCTACCATGCTGGTCACCGACCTGACGCTGCGTTTTGACCCGGAATTCGAGAAAATTTCCCGTCGCTTCCTGAACGATCCGCAGGCCTTTAACGAAGCCTTCGCGCGTGCGTGGTTCAAACTGACCCACCGCGATATGGGGCCAAAAGCGCGGTACATCGGTCCGGAAGTGCCGAAAGAAGATCTGATTTGGCAGGATCCGCTGCCGCAGGCGGTGTTCAATCCGTCGAAAGAGGACATTGAAAGCCTGAAGGCGGAAATCGCGGCCTCCGGCCTCTCCGTGAGCGAACTGGTTTCCGTTGCCTGGGCGTCTGCATCGACCTTCCGCGGCGGCGACAAGCGCGGCGGTGCCAACGGCGCGCGTCTGGCGCTGGCTCCTCAGCGCGACTGGGATGTGAACGCCGCGGCGGTTCGCGCGTTGCCGGCTCTGGAAGCTATCCAGCGCACCACCAATAAAGCCTCGCTGGCCGATATTATCGTGCTGGCGGGCGTCGTGGGCGTTGAGCAGGCGGCGAAAGCGGCGGGCGTTTATGTCAACGTACCGTTCACCCCGGGCCGCGTGGATGCGCGTCAGGACCAGACGGATATCGAGATGTTCAACCTGCTCGAGCCGGTTGCCGACGGTTTCCGCAACTACCGTGCGCAGGTGGATGTGTCCACGACGGAGTCACTGCTAATTGATAAGGCCCAGCAGCTGACCCTGACCGCGCCTGAACTGACGGTGCTGATCGGCGGCCTGCGCGTGCTGGGTACAAACTTCGATGGCAGCAAGAATGGCGTATTCACCAACCGCGAAGGCGTGCTGAGCAACGATTTCTTCGTGAACCTGCTGGACATGAACACTCAGTGGAAGGCGACCGACGAATCTAATGAACTGTTTGCCGGAAGCGATCGCGCCAGCGGTGAAGTGAAATATACCGCGACCCGCGCCGACCTGGTCTTTGGCTCGAACGCTGTCCTGCGCGCGCTGGCAGAGGTTTACGCCAGCAGCGATGCGCACGAGAAGTTCGTCCGTGACTTCGTTGCCGCTTGGGCGAAGGTAATGGATTTGGATCGCTTTGATCTGCGATAAATAAATATCCCCGCCACGGCGGGGATATTTTTGCCAATAATACAGGCCGGGTAAGGCGCAGCCGCCGCCCGGCTTTTTATTACTCCCACTCCCGCAGGAACCGCTGTCCATACTGGTCAGCCACCAGCAGCGCCGCGTAGACCTGATCCGGGGTCACGCCGCCCGGCATGTTGTGAATGGTCTCCCCTTCGGCACAGGACGCTTCCGCGATCAGACGCATTTTGGCCGGAATATCCTCTTTGATATTCAGCTGTGCCAGCGTGATCGGCAACCCCACGCTGTGGCAAAGCGCGGCGACGGTCTCTATTTCTTCAACCGGGGCGTTCTCCAGCACCAGCTGCGTCAGCGTGCCAAACGCCACTTTTTCACCGTGATAGAAGTGATGCGCATCCGGCACTGCCGTCATGCCGTTGTGAATGGCGTGTGCTGCCGCCAGCCCGCCGCTTTCAAAGCCCACGCCGCTGAGATAGGTGTTGGCTTCGATAATGCGTTCCAGCGCTGGCGTTACCACGTGCTGTTCCGCAGCCAGCATTGCTTTCTCACCCTCTTCAACCAGCGTGTTGTAGCACAGCTCAGCCAGCGCTAACGCCGCCTGGGTGCACTTGCCGCCCGCCATGGTGGTTGCGCCGCTGCGCGAGCAGGCGCGCGCTTCAAACCAGGTCGCAAGCGCATCGCCTATCCCGGCGGCCAGCAGGCGCGCAGGCGCACCCGCCACCACTTTGGTGTCGACAATGACCATATTCGGGTTGTGCGGCAGCATCAGGTAGCGATCGAACTCGCCGCTGTCGGTGTAAATGACGGAAAGGGCGCTGCACGGCGCATCGGTAGAGGCAATGGTCGGCGCAATGGCCACCGGCACGTCCATGAAATGCGCCAGCGCTTTGGCGGTATCCAGCGTTTTACCGCCGCCGATGCCCAGCACCGCGAGACAGTCGGCGCTGTCTGCCAGCTTTTTCAGGCGATCGATTTCATTTTGCGAACATTCGCCGCCAAACGGCGCGATTTCAGCGTGCAGTTCGGCTTTTTTGAAACTCTGACGCAGGGTCTCTTCAGCAAAACCCAGCACAAATTTATCGCCGACCACCAGCCAGCGATTGGCCAGGGGTTTCAGATAGTCACCGAGGCGAGTAAGCACGTCAGCGCCCTGAATATATTTCCCCGGCGATTGAATAATACGGTCCATAACGTTTCTCCCTTAGAGGTTGAGGTTATCAAACGCGTTTTTCCAGTCCTGCTCGAACTTCTCTATGGCTGACTCTACCGCCGGGGTGCCGAGCATTTGTTGCGCTACATCTAAGGGAAGCGTGATTGCCTCGCACCCGGCAAGCAGGCAGTCCAGCGCCTGACGCGGCGTTTTAAAGCTGGCAGCCAGCACCCTGCTTTCCGGCGCGTGCATTTCCATCAGGGATTGCAGCTCCTGGACCATGCGAATACCGTCGCCGCCCTGTGCGTCGACGCGGTTTACATAGGGGGCCACATATTTCGCCCCAGCCAGCGCAGCGAGCAAACCCTGTGCGGCGCTATAAACGGCAGTGCCCAGCGTGGTAATACCCTCTTTTTGCAGCGCCTTAATCGCGGTAAGGCCCTCAGCCGTGACAGGGATTTTCACCACGATGTCCGGGATGGCGTTACTCAGGCGTTTGGCCTCCGCCACCATGCCTTCGGCGTCGCGGCTCATGGTTTGAGCAAACAGCGTGCCTTCCGGTCCAATGGCTTTTTGCAGACGCGGCAGCACGTCCCAGATGGATTCGCAGCTGGCGGCAATGATGCTCGGATTTGTGGTGACGCCCGCTATGGGAAAAATGCGCGCCAGGCGTTCTACTTCCGCCACGTTGGCGGTATCCAGGTACAGTTCCATTACTCTTCCTCGTTTCAGAGTTCTAATTCGTGTTGCAGCAGGGAGGCGATAGCCTCTTCTGAGCTGGCGTTGACCAGCGTGCTGCGGAAATCGTCATGCATGATGCGGCGGGCCAGGCGGGAGAAAATACGCATATGCTGATCGCCCGCGGCGTGCTTGTTCAGCGTCAGCATGATGATGAATTGTGCTTCTTCATCTCCCCACATGACGGGGGATTTCAGGCGCGCAACGCTGATGGTGGATTGCTCAATGTGCTCCGATTTGCTGTGTGGAATGGCGAAACCAAAACCCAGCCCGGTGGAGAAGACCGCCTCGCGTGCCCACAGATCGGCTTCCAACTTGCGCGGATAGCGGCAACGCCCGGCGAGCAGCAAGTTATCGGTCATCCCTTTCATGACCTCTTCTTTGCTATTCCAGTCGTTATCCAGAGAGATGCAGCGTGGCGTCACCAGCGGCGTATCCTGCTGATTCATGCGGAACTGGGCGAGCAGATGCTCCACTTCGAGCGATGTGCGACACGCCATTGCCTGGTTCAGTAGCTGGCGACAGGCGCGGCTATCAAGCTGAGCCAGGCGTGCTTTGGTAGCGGGAATAGCAGGTGAGCCCATGCTGAGCTCGTCCAGACCAAGACCTACCAGTAGCGGCAGCACTGACCCTTTCGCACCCAGTTCACCGCAGAGGCCAATCCATTTCCCCTGGCGATGCACTGCCTGCACCGCGTAATCCAGCGCGCGCAGGAAGGCCGGATTCAGGCTGTTGTAGTGGCGCGTGACTTTGGCGTTGTCGCGGTCGACGGCCAGCAGATACTGCGTCAGGTCATTGCTGCCAATGCTAAAGAAATCAATCTCTTCGCAGCACTGATCGATGATGAACATCACCGAAGGCACTTCCAGCATAATGCCGAACGGGATTTTCTCATCAAACGGAATATGTTCATTGCGAAGCTGTTGTTTCGCTTCGGCAAGTTTCTCTTTGACCCACAGGATCTCTTCCATCGAGGAGATCATCGGGATCATGATCTTCAGATTGCCGTGAGCAGAGGCGCGCAGGATCGCCCGAAGCTGGGTGGTGAAAAGGGTTGCATACTCTTCATATATGCGCACGGCGCGGTAACCGAGGAACGGATTGTTCTCTGCCGGAATATTCAGATACTCCACCGGCTTATCACCGCCAATGTCCATGGTGCGTACAATAATGCTCCGCCCGTTTGCGCTCTCCAGCGCCTGACAGAAGATGTTGTATAGCTCGTTTTCGCCGGGCGCGCTGGTGCGATCCATATAAAGCATTTCAGTGCGGAACAGGCCCACGCCCTCGGCGCCGTTGCCAAATGCCCCCTGGGCTTCCACCGCGTGGGCGATGTTCGCGGCAATCTCTATGCGCAGACCGTCGGCCGTTCTGGCTTCACGATCGAGCCAGATGCGCTGCTGCTCGCGTATCGCCTGTTGTACCCGCGCTTCTTGTTGGTAGTAGCGCGCTACCGCATCGCTGGCATTGACTACGACCGCACCGGCATTGCCATCCACAAAGACAGACTGATTGCGCCAGTGCAGCAGGCTTTCACCGTCGACGCCCACCAGCGTCGGGATATTAAAGGAGCGCGCGAGGATCACGGTGTGCGAGGTGGTTCCGCCGCTTTTTAACAGCAACCCTTTGAGCATGGTTTTATCCAGTTCCAGGAACTGGCCGGGAGTGAGGCCGTCAGCAAGGCAGACGGTCGGTTGCGTCAGCTGCCCCGGAGACGGGAAACAAGCTTCACCGTAGATATGCTGTAAAAGCTGATAGCAGACGTCGCGCACGTCCAGTACGCGTTCCTGCAGATAGCTGCTGCTGGAACGAGAGAACGTCTCGCAGAAATGGTTGGCCGTGGCGATGATGGCCTGAGCGCAGCTTAAGCCCCGGTTGACCCCTGACAGGAGATGCTGGCGCAGCGAGGTATCCGTAGCCAGCGAGCGGTGGGCTTCAAGAATGGCGCTGGCGGTGCTGTCGCCTTCCAGCGCGTGCAGCTCAATGTGTTTGACCAGCAGCGTCATACCGGTATCCAGCGCCGCTTGCTCAGCTTCCACGTTTTGTGCTTCGGGTAAATCGGTCAGGGCGTTGAGATCCAGCGAGGTCAGTACCGTCAGGATGCCCTGCCCACTGCCGCTGCATACCGGAGTGGCGCGAAAAAGCGTCGGGTTCAGGCGTGTCAGTGATTCTGGTAAGGGCTCCAGTTCCGTGCTGATAACTCCTTCAAGCGGTGCGTCACAGTGCGGAAACTCCTCTCTCAGCCACTGCTCCAGCCGCTGATGGGCATGTTGCTCATCTTCACCGCAGATTGCCAGACGGCAGGGATCGCCTGCCAGCGTATCGGTACCAATCAATGCCAGCGCGCTTTTGGCATCGCCTTTACGGTCCGTACGCAGGTTATGCCACTCGATTTGCGAGACAAACGTATTGCACAGCGTTTCCACATGACTTGCCGGACGCGCGTGAACACCGTTGGGCAATTCACAGGTAAATTCCACTACCAGAGCCATACACACTCCTGAAACCAATCATCAATGATGCGAAAGAGCATACGAGCGTGAGGATGAGGCACGCCATGTGACAAAACTGCCAAAAGCTGGACAAATGTAATGTGACGCTAAAAATGAGATTTCACTCACAGGTTCTGACGTTTTGCGTAATGCATCGCCGGTGTGAAATGTCGAGGCGGATCGCATTTTTATTTCGATATTACAAAAATCCAGTAAATGGCCTTTTTGTCTCCTGTCCGCCGTCTTTCTGATTGCCTATTGTTTGCCACAACATCTTTATGGTTTTAGGCCTGGAGCGACATATGAAAGCGTTGGTGCACATTCTCAAGAACACGCGGCAGCATCTGATGACCGGGGTGTCGCATATGATCCCGTTCGTGGTCTCGGGCGGCATTCTGCTGGCGGTTTCAGTAATGCTATACGGCAAGGGCGCGGTACCGGATGCCGCAACCGATCCCAATCTGAAAAAGCTCTTTGATATTGGTGTGGCGGGTTTAACGCTGATGGTGCCTTTCCTGGCCGCTTACATTGGCTACTCGATTGCAGAACGCGCCGCGCTGGCTCCCTGTGCCATTGCCGCCTGGGTGGGCAACAGCTTTGGCGCGGGGTTCTTCGGCGCGATTATCGCTGGGATTTTCGGTGGAATTATCGTCTGGTACCTGAAAAAACTGCCGGTCCCGAAAGTGCTGCGTTCCGTCATGCCCATCTTCATCATCCCGATTATCGGCACCTTTATTACCGCGGGCATCATGATGTGGGGTCTTGGCGAGCCTGTAGGCGCGCTGACCACCAGCCTCACTCAGTGGCTGCAAGGCATGCAGCAGGGCAGCATCGTGGTACTTGCCATCATTCTCGGCCTTATGCTGGCGTTCGATATGGGCGGCCCGGTTAACAAAGTGGCGTATGCCTTCATGCTGATTTGCGTTGCGCAGGGCATCTATACCGTCGTTGCGATTGCCGCCGTGGCTATTTGCATACCGCCGCTGGGGTTAGGCCTGGCAACGTTAGTCGGCCGCAAGAATTTTTCCGATGAAGAACGTGAAGCGGGGAAAGCGGCGCTGGTGATGGGCTGTGTTGGCGTCACCGAAGGGGCAATTCCGTTTGCCGCTGCTGACCCTCTGCGCGTGATTCCTTCCATCATGCTGGGTTCCGCGTGTGGTGCGGTCACGGCTGCCGTGATGGGCGCGCAATGCTATGCCGGTTGGGGTGGGTTGATTGTGCTTCCCGTGGTGGACGGCAAGCTCGGCTATATCGCGGCAGTTGCTGTGGGTGCAGTGGTAACGGCAATCAGCGTCAACGTGCTGAAGCGTATTGCCCGTAAGAATACAAAACAGGTCGAGGAAAAAGAGGATGACCTGGATCTGGATTTCGAAATTAACTGAGTGAGGAAGAGAACATGGCCCGAATTATCGCAGTAACAGCATGTCCGTCTGGCGTTGCCCATACCTATATGGCTGCTGAAGCGCTGGAAAGCGCCGCAAAAGCGAAAGGCTGGGAAGTGAAAGTAGAAACACAGGGATCGATCGGTCTTGAGAATGAGCTGACGGCAGAAGACGTTGCCGCCGCGGATGTGGTGATCCTGACCAAGGATATTGGCATTAAATTCGAAGAGCGTTTTGCCGGAAAAACCACCGTACGCGTCAATATCGGCGATGCGGTAAAACGTGCCGACGCCATCATGAACAAAATTGATGCCCACCTGGCACAAACCGCCTGATGCTCTCCCGCCCTTCGGGGCGGGCTCGTTTTACCGTTACAGGAGTTCCCTCATGACGAATCGTACCCAGCGTTTGAAAGACGCTCTTTTTGCCAGCCCGCGTGAAATCTCGCTTGAGCGTGCTTTGCTCTATACCGCCAGCCACCAGCAGACGGAAGGTGAGCCGGTGATTATCCGGCGCGCGAAAGCGACGGCGTACATACTCGACCATGTAAAAATCGCGATTCGTGATGAGGAGCTGATTGCCGGGAACCGCACCGTTAAACCGCGTGCAGGCATTATGTCTCCGGAGATGGATCCGTACTGGCTGCTTAAGGAGCTGGATCAGTTTGCCACACGTCCGCAGGACCGCTTTGAAATCAGCGATGAGGATAAGCAGACCTACCGTGACGTGCTGTACCCCTACTGGGAAAACCGGTCAATGAAGGATTTCATCAACAGCCAGATGACAGATGAGGTGAAAACCGCGGTAGGGACGCAGATTTTCAGCATCAACCAGACGGATAAAGGGCAGGGGCATATCATAATTGATTATCCACGCCTGCTTAATAACGGCCTGGGTGTGCTGGTGGCGGAACTGCGTGAACACTGCGCCCGCGACCCCCATAATACCTTCTATGCAGCGGCGCTGATCCTGCTTGAGGCTTCCCAGCGTCATATTTTGCGCTACGCGGCGCTGGCTGAAGAACTGGCCCGGGTCAGCGATGTGCCGCGCCGAGAGGAACTGCTGACAATTGCCGACATCTCGCGGCACAACGCACAGCAGAAGCCACAGACGTTCTGGCAGGCGTGTCAGCTTTTCTGGTACATGAACATCATTTTGCAGTACGAATCCAACGCCAGTTCGCTCTCTATCGGGCGCTTTGACCAGTATATGCTACCGTTTTATCAGGCCTCGCTCTCACAAGGCGATGAGCCCGCGTTCCTGAAAGAGATTCTTGAGTCGCTGTGGGTGAAGTGCAATGACGTCGTGCTTTTACGCTCGACCAGCAGCGCCCGCTATTTCGCCGGGTTCCCGACCGGGTATACCGCACTGTTAGGCGGCCTGACGGAAAGCGGCCGTAGTGCGGTAAACGTGCTCTCCTTCCTGTGCCTGGATGCCTACCAAAGCGTTCAGCTTCCTCAGCCGAACCTGGGCGTGCGGGTGAATGAACTTATCGACCGGCCTTTCCTGCTTAAAACCGCAGAGACCATTCGCCTGGGCACCGGCATTCCGCAGATCTTTAACGATGAAGTGGTGGTGCCTGCCTTCCTCAATCGCGGTGTGTCGCTGGAGGACGCGCGCGACTACGCTGTCGTCGGCTGTGTTGAGCTGTCGATTCCGGGTAAAACCTACGGTCTGCACGATATTGCGATGTTTAACCTGCTGAAGGTGATGGAAATCGCGATGCAGGAGAACGAAGGCAACGCAGGGCTAAGTTATGAAGGCTTGCTGGAGAATATTCGCGCCAAAATTAATCACTACATTGCGCTGATGGTTGAGGGGAGCAATATCTGCGATATCGGCCATCGTGATTGGGCTCCGGTGCCCTTGCTCTCTTCTTTTATCAGCGATTGCCTGGCATCTGGGAAAGACATTACCGACGGCGGGGCGCGCTATAACTTCTCTGGTGTACAGGGGATCGGAATAGCCAACCTGAGCGATTCGCTGCACGCCCTGAAAGGGCTGGTCTTTGAACAGCAACGCTTAAGTTTTGATGAGCTCTTAGCCGTGTTAAAAGCGAACTTTGCCACCCCGGAGGGCGAAAAAGTGCGAGCAAGGCTGATCAATCGCTTCGAAAAATACGGCAATGATATCGATGATGTCGACAACATCAGCGCTGAACTGCTGCGCCACTACTGCAAAGAGGTCGAAAAATACCGTAACCCGCGCGGCGGGCAATTTACGCCGGGGTCTTATACCGTATCGGCACACGTGCCGTTGGGGGCGGTTGTGGGGGCAACGCCAGATGGACGCTTTGCCGGTGAGCAACTGGCGGATGGAGGGCTCTCTCCGATGCTCGGGCAGGATATGCAGGGGCCGACGGCCGTGCTGAAATCGGTGAGCAAGCTGGATAACTACCTGTTATCTAACGGTACGCTGCTAAACGTTAAGTTCACCCCCGCCACGCTGGAAGGCGATGCCGGGCTGCAAAAGCTGGCAGATTTCCTGCGTGCGTTCACGCAGCTTAAGTTGCAACACATCCAGTTCAACGTGGTAAACGCGGAAACCCTGCGTGAAGCGCAGCGGCGTCCACAGGATTTTGCTGGGCTGGTGGTGCGCGTTGCCGGATACAGCGCCTTCTTTGTTGAGCTGTCGAAGGAGATCCAGGATGACATTATCCGCCGCACCGCGCATCAGCTGTGACGTCGTTGAAACGCGCGCCGACGTGGCGCGTATTTTCAATATTCAGCGCTATTCGTTAAACGACGGGGCGGGTATTCGCACGGTGGTCTTTTTTAAAGGCTGCCCTCACCGCTGCCCGTGGTGTGCCAACCCGGAGTCGATCTCCCCAAAAATTGAGACGGTTCGCCGGGAGAGTAAATGTTTGCGCTGCACACCCTGCCTGCGTGATGTGGACGAATGTCCGTCCGGTGCGTTTGAGCGCATCGGACGCGACGTGACGTTGGACGAGCTTGAACGCGAGGTGATGAAAGACGATGTTTTCTTCCGCTCTTCGGGTGGCGGAGTGACGCTGTCGGGCGGGGAAGTATTGATGCAGGCACCTTTTGCGACGCAGCTACTTGCGCGTTTGCGCCGTTACGGTATACGCACCGCCATTGAGACGGCGGGAGATGCGCCCCTGTCACGATTGCTACCGCTGACACGACAATGCGATGAAGTACTGTTTGACCTGAAGATTATGGATCCAGAGCAGGCGCGTTCGGTGACGGCGGTGAATCTGCCAAGAGTGCTGGATAACATTAAGCAACTGGTGGCGGAAGGCATAAACGTCATCCCCCGCGTACCGCTTATTCCTGGCTATACGCTGACGGAAACCAACATGGCGCGCGTGCTGGCATTTTTGCTGCCTACAGGGATACGTCAGCTGCATTTATTACCGTTTCACGCGTATGGCGAACCAAAATACCGCCTGCTTGGGCAACAATGGGTGATGCGGGAGGTGATACCTCCGACAACTGACGAAGTTGCAGTCTTTCGCCGTATGGCGGAACGTAAAGGGTTTCATGTCACCGTGGGAGGTTGAAAATGACAGTAACGGCAGTGCGTCATCTGGTGGCGGTAACCGCATGCGTGAGCGGCGTGGCGCATACTTACATGGCCGCAGAACGGCTGGAGCGGATTTGCCAGCAGGAGAAATGGTCAGCCCGCATTGAGACTCAGGGGGCGTTAGGCATTGAAAGTGAATTGACGGAGGACGATATCCGGCGCGCTGATGTCGTATTGCTTATTACGGATATTGAGCTGGCGGGCAGCGAGCGATTTGAATCCTGCCGCTATGTGAAGTGCGGGATTAATGCTTTCCTGCGCGATCCGCACAAGGTCATGGCTGCAGTACGTAAAATGGTATCCGCGCCGCAGCATACTCAGGTCATTCTGGACTGACCGCTTTCCCTGTCAGCTGGCTGTGATACTGGCGACGGTACTCTGACGGCGAACGTTCCGTATTTTTACGGAATAAGCGGCAGAAGTAATTACTGTCGACAAACCCGCAGGCATGCGCCACCTCCTTCACCTTTAAATCATACCCTTTCAGCAACTGACGCGCGTGCTCCAGCCGGGTGTGAGTCAGGTATTCATTAAAACCTACCGCGCCTGTTTTCTGGAAAAGATGCGATAAATAGTTCGGAGAGATATAAAACGCCTGGGCGACGGATTCCCGGGTTAGCGGGGTCGCATAATGTTCATCAATATAAACGCGAATGGCTTCAAACAGAGCCTGGCTACGTGAGGCGGTCTGGATCTGACTACCCAGCAAATCGACGCAATGGCTAAGTAGGCTGGCGATGATCAGGCGTGCGGTTTGCTGCTCGTGCGGCTGCATCTGCATTTCATGAAGCGTCTGTAGCAGGAAGGAGCCAATGCGGGGGCCACGGCGAGCAACGTGCTGCTTTGCCAGGTTACGCACTTCAACACCATCCCAGTGCAAAAGGCTAAACCCAAGCTGCTGTTTGCCAAACAGGATGCTCAACGTCGTCGCGGGTGTTTGCCATTGTGGATCGTTCCAGCCGCCAGCCGGGACGTATAAAACATCACCCTGCTGTAAAACGGAAGCTGCCTGGTCTTTCACCGAACCGTCGAGCACGATCTCCAGACGTGGGAAATCAACTTTTAAGGCAAGGTCGGGTGCGGAGATGGCTGGGTTTGCAAAATGCACCTGACGCAGCGTCGTTGTGCCGTTGATCAGGTCAGTCAGGATGTGGGTAATGTCGTGGTGCATGGTGGATACCAGGGTATTGCCGGGTGGCGCTAACGCTTACCCGGCCTACTTAACGTATGCCCGTGCAAGCGCAGCGCCGCCGGGCATAAAGCATTAGCCGGTGTTACGCATACCTGCCGCAACGCCTGCAATCGTCACCATCAACGCCTGTTCGACGCGCGGATCCGGCTCTTTACCTTCTTCTTCCGCCAGACGCGAACGGTGCAGCAGCTCTGCCTGCAGAACGTTCAGCGGGTCGGTGTAGATGTTACGCAGCTGAATAGACTCGGCAATCCACGGCAGGTCCGCCATCAGATGCGAGTCGTTGGCGATATCCAGCACCACTTTGATGTCGCCTTCCAGCAGCTCGCGCAGCTCTTTACCCAGCGCCCACAGTTCCGGTTTCACCAGACGCTGGTCGTAGTATTCCGCCAGCCAAAGGTCCGCTTTCGAGAAGACCATCTCCAGCATGCCCAGACGGGTAGAGAAGAACGGCCAGTCGCGGCACATGGTTTCCAGTTCGTTCTGTTTGCCGTCTTCCACCACTTTTTGCAGCGCGGCACCAGCACCCAGCCAGGCGGGCAGCATCAGGCGGTTCTGCGTCCAGGCGAAGATCCATGGAATGGCGCGCAGAGATTCGACGCCGCCGGTCGGGCGACGCTTCGCAGGACGCGAGCCCAGCGGCAGTTTACCCAGCTCCTGCTCAGGCGTGGCCGAGCGGAAGTAAGGGACGAAATCTTTGTTTTCACGCACGTAGCCGCGGTACAGATCGCAGGAGATGTCAGACAGCTCGTCCATGATATGGCACCAGGACGCTTTTGGCTCTGGCGGCGGCAGCAGGTTGGCTTCCAGGATCGCGCTGGTGTAGAGCGACAGGCTGCTGATGGTCACTTCCGGCAAGCCGTACTTGAAGCGGATCATCTCGCCCTGCTCGGTGACGCGCAGGCCGCCTTTCAGGCTTCCCGGCGGCTGTGACAGCAGCGCCGCGTGAGCAGGCGCGCCGCCGCGGCCAATGGAGCCGCCACGTCCGTGGAACAAGGTCAGCTCAATACCGGCTTTCTCGCAGGTTTTGATCAGCGCGTCCTGCGCCTGATACTGCGCCCAGGATGCCGCCATCACGCCCGCATCTTTTGCGGAGTCGGAATAGCCAATCATCACCATCTGTTTGCCCTGAATAAAGCCGCGGTACCAGTCGATATTCAGCAACTGAGTCATGACGTCGTTGGCGTTATTCAGGTCGTCGAGGGTCTCAAACAGTGGGGCGACCGGCAGGGCGTAGTCGATACCCGCTTCTTTCAGCAGAAGGTGTACGCCCAGCACGTCGGACGGGGTCTTCGCCATGGAGATCACGTAGGCGGCCACCGATCCTTTCGGTGCATCAACGATCGCTTTGCAGGTGTTGAGCACTTCGCGGGTTTCGTTGCTTGGCTCCCAGCTGCGCGGCAGCAGAGGGCGCTTGGAGTTCAGCTCGCGGATCAGGAAGGCCTGTTTGTCGGCTTCGGACCAGCTTTCATAGTCGCCGATGCCGAGATAGCGGGTCAGCTCGCCCAGGGCTTCGGTATGGCGGGTACTTTCCTGACGCACGTCGATACGCACCAGCGGCACGCCGAAACACTTCACGCGGCGCAGGGTGTCGAGCAGTTCGCCGTTGGCGATGATGCCCATCCCGCAGGCCTGCAGCGATTTATAACAGGCGTAGAGCGGCTCCCAGAGCTGCTCGTTCTGGCTCAGCAGGCCTTCCGGCTTCGGCAGGCGCTGGCCTTTAAGGCGCGCTTCCAGCCAGGCTTGGGTGGCCATCAGCTGCCCACGCAGTTTTTTCATCAGGAAACGGTACGGCTCGCTGGCACCCTCTTCCCCGGCCAGCGCGCGCAGTTCCGGCGTTGCTTCCACCATCGACAGCTCGGAGATCAGCACCTGAATGTCTTTCAGGAACAGGTCGGTTGCTTTCCAGCGGCTCAGCAGCAGGACGTGACGGGTGATTTCCGCGGTCACGTTCGGGTTACCGTCGCGGTCGCCGCCCATCCAGGAGGTGAAGCGCACCGGAACAAAGTCGACCGGCAGGCGGTAGCCAAGGTTTGCTTCCAGCTGTTCGTTTAGCTCGCGCAGGTAGTTAGGCACCCCTTCCCACAGACTGTTCTCTACCACCGCAAAGCCCCATTTGGCTTCGTCGACTGGGCTTGGGCGATGCTTACGAATTTCATCGGTGTGCCAGGACTGGGCAATCAGCTGGCGCAGACGGCGCATCAGCTGGTTGCGTTCGTAGTCGGCAATGTCTTTGTTATCCAACTGCTTGAGGCAGTTGTTCACCTCCACCATCTTGTGGATCAGTGTACGACGGGTAATTTCGGTTGGGTGTGCGGTCAGGACCAGCTCCAGCGAAAGGGACTCCACCGCTTTTTTGATGGTGGCTTCGTTAAGGTCTGGCTGGTCTTTCAGTTTACGAAGGGTGCGGGCAATGACTTCCGGGTTGCTGGCCGCTTCGCCGTTTGGCGAAATGCTGTGGTATTGCTCAGCGGTGTTGGCCAGGTTCAGGAACTGGCTGAATGCGCGTGCAACGGGCAGCAGCTCATCGTTAGAGAGGTTCTGCAAGGTGGTGAGCAGCTCCTGACGACTGGCCTCGTTACCGGCACGGGAAGATTTAGATAGCTTGCGGATGGTTTCAACGCGGTCGAGGATGTTCTCCCCCAACGCATCTTTGATGGTATCTCCAAGCACTTTGCCGAGCATACTGACATTACTACGCAACGCGGAATATTGTTCGTTCATAAAAACCCAGTCACCCCATCATTTTTGTTTATGCCCAGGCGAAAATCTTCTGGACATTATTTTGTCATCTCCCTTTATAAAGCCACGTAAAACCCCCGTCGTCAATTGCTGCGAAAACGGTTCAGCAAACGAATAAATGCGGGCAATTTACGAAATTTAATTCGCATTGCGTCAGATAAGAGATGCTTATGGAAATGTGACAGAGATCATGCGATTTGTTGCCCTCACCCTAACCCTCTCCCAAGGGAGAGGGGACTCTTCGGTGCGGTTTTAATGCCAGCAGAAGTGATGCACAACCTGGGTAATCAGTTCGCGGGTCGGCTTGATGAAGCGAGTTTCCAGATATTCATCCGGCTGGTGGGCCTGGTTAATGGAGCCAGGGCCAAGGACCAGCGTCGGGCACAGCGTCTGAATAAACGGCGCTTCGGTGCAGTAGTTCACCACGTCGGTTTTCTCACCGAGCAGCTTTTCCACGACTTCAACAAGCTGATGGTCCGGCGGGCATTCGTAACCCGGGATCGGCGGATGCAGTTCGGAGACCGTCAGACGGCCAGGCCAGCGCTCGCTTACCGGAGCCAGCGCTTCGTTCAGCAGGCCGTCGAGATCGCTCAGGGTCATGCCCGGCAGCGGGCGGATGTCCATATGCAGTTCGCAGCAGGCGCAGATACGGTTCGAGGCATCGCCGCCGTGCAGGCTGCCCAGGTTCAGGGTCGGGTACGGCACGGTGAACGCCTCGTAGTGATAACGTTCTTTCAGATCGTCGCGCAGGGTCATGATGCGGCCGATGGCATCATGCATCAGCTCAATGGCGTTCACGCCGCGCGCCGGATCGCTGGAGTGGCCGGACTGGCCCAGCACGCGCACGGCGGTAGAAATATGACCTTTGTGCGCGCGGATAGGCTGCAGAGAGGTTGGCTCGCCGATGATCGCGCAATCCGGGCGAATCGACGTGTTTTCAGAGAAGTAGCGCGCGCCCGCCATGCTGGTTTCTTCATCGGCGGTCGCCAGAATGTAGAGCGGTTTTTTCAGCTTCGTCACGTCTACGTCACGCAGCGCGTCGAGGATAAAGGCGAAGAAGCCTTTCATGTCGGCGGTGCCCAGACCGTAGAGCTTGTTGTCGTGCTCGGTCAGGGTAAACGGATCGCGCGTCCAGCGGCCATCGTCAAACGGTACGGTGTCGGTATGACCGGCCAGCAGCAGGCCGCCCGCACCGTTTCCGGTGCTGGCGAGCAGGTTAAATTTGTGGCGTGTTCCGGGGACGGGCTGAACCTCAACGTTAAACCCAAGATCGCTAAACCAACCCGCCAGCAGATTGATTAAAGACTCATTGCTCTGATCCAGCGCTTCTTCCGTTGCGCTGATGGAAGGAGTGGCAATCAGGGCGCGGTAGATCTCGATAAATGGCGGTAAGTTCATTTTCATTGTTGACACACCTTAGGTCGTGATAGTATCAATATTCATGCAATAAATGTGAATAAAAATACATTAACGTTGAGCATAAAGGAACCCGATGTTGAATACGCTGATTGTAGGCGCTAGCGGTTATGCGGGCGCAGAGCTTGTAAGCTACGTGAATCGCCATCCACATATGACCATAACCGCTTTGACCGTGTCAGCGCAAAGCAATGATGCAGGAAAGTTAATTTCCGATTTGCATCCGTGGCTTAAGGGCATTGTCGATCTGCCTTTGCAGCCCATGTCTGACATCAGCGAGTTTACCGACGGCGTTGACGTGGTCTTTTTAGCCACAGCGCACGAGGTCAGTCACGACCTGGCACCGCAGTTTCTGGCTGCCGGCTGCGTGGTGTTCGACCTCTCCGGCGCGTTCCGCGTTAACGACGGCGCGTTCTATGAAAAATATTACGGTTTCACCCACCAGCATCCGGATCTGCTTGAAAAAGCGGTGTACGGCCTGGCGGAGTGGAGCGCAGACAAGCTAAAGGAAGCGGACCTGATTGCCGTGCCGGGCTGCTATCCGACGGCGGCTCAGCTTTCCCTGAAGCCGCTGATCGACGCGGGTCTGCTGGATCTGAGCCAGTGGCCGGTGATCAACGCCACCAGCGGCGTGAGCGGAGCAGGTCGCAAGGCCGCTATCTCAAACAGCTTCTGCGAAGTGAGCCTTCAGCCGTATGGCGTGTTTAATCACCGTCATCACCCTGAAATCACGACGCATCTGGGCGCCGAGGTGATTTTCACCCCGCACCTGGGCAGCTTCCCGCGCGGGATCCTCGAAACTATCACCTGCCGCCTGAAGCCTGGCGTGACCAAAGAGCAGGTGAACGAGGCCTTCACCCAGGCGTATGCGGATAAACCGCTGGTGCGACTTTACGACAAAGGCGTTCCGGCGCTGAAAAACGTGGTTGGTCTGCCGTTCTGCGACATCGGCTTTGCTGTGCAGGGCGAGCATCTCATCGTTGTCGCCGCAGAAGATAACTTACTCAAAGGCGCTGCCGCACAGGCAATGCAGTGTGCAAATATTCGTTTCGGCTTCCCTGAAACGCAGGCTCTTATTTAAGGTGTGATGATGAACCCATTAATTATCAAACTCGGTGGTGTACTGCTGGACAGCGAAGAAGCGCTGGAGCGTCTGTTTACCGCGCTGGTGAACTATCGCGAATCCCACCAGCGTCCGCTGGTGATCGTGCACGGCGGCGGCTGCGTGGTGGATGAGCTGATGAAAGGGCTCAACCTGCCGGTGAAAAAGAAGAACGGCCTGCGCGTGACGCCTGCTGACCAGATCGACATCATTACCGGCGCGCTGGCGGGTACGGCGAACAAAACGCTGCTGGCGTGGGCGAAGAAACACCACATCGCGTCCGTGGGCCTCTATCTGGGCGATGGCGACAGCGTAAAAGTGACCCAGCTCGACGAAGAGCTCGGCCACGTTGGACTGGCGCAGCCAGGTTCGCCTAAGCTGATTAACACGCTGCTGGAAGGGGGGTTCCTGCCGGTGGTGAGCTCTATCGGCGTGACCGAAGAGGGCGAGCTGATGAACGTTAACGCGGACCAGGCGGCAACCGCGCTGGCGGCAACGCTGGGCGCGGACCTGATCCTGCTCTCCGACGTGAGCGGCATTCTGGACGGTAAAGGCCAGCGCATTGCGGAAATGACGGCTGAGAAAGCCGAGCAGCTGATTGCTCAGGGCATTATTACCGACGGCATGATCGTCAAAGTGAACGCCGCGCTGGATGCCGCACGCACGCTGGGCCGCCCGGTTGATATCGCCTCCTGGCGTCACGCGGAGCAGCTCCCGGCACTGTTTAACGGCACGCCGATTGGCACGCGTATTTTAGCGTAATCGATTTAATGTTTTGTAGGCCCGGTAAGCGTAGCGCCACCGGGCAATGAAATTCAAAGATATTAAGGAAGCATGTTATGGCACTTTGGGGTGGGCGTTTTACACAGGCAGCGGATCAGCGGTTCAAACAGTTCAACGACTCTTTGCGCTTCGACTACCGCCTGGCCGAACAGGATATCGTCGGCTCTGTGGCCTGGTCCAAAGCGCTGGTGACCGTTGGCGTGCTGACCGCAGACGAGCAGCAGCAGCTGGAAGAGGCGCTGAACAACCTGCTGGAAGAGGTGCGTCTGGATCCGCAGCAAATCCTGCAGAGCGATGCCGAAGATATTCACAGCTGGGTGGAAGGCAAGCTGATCGACAAAGTTGGCCAGTTGGGTAAAAAGCTGCACACCGGCCGCAGCCGTAACGACCAGGTCGCGACCGATCTGAAGCTGTGGTGTAAAGAGACCGTTGGCGAACTGCTGGCGGCCAACCGTCAGCTGCAGAGCGCGCTGGTGGAAACCGCGCAGAACAACCAGGACGCGGTGATGCCGGGTTATACCCACCTGCAGCGCGCGCAGCCGGTGACTTTTGCGCACTGGTGTCTGGCCTACGTTGAGATGCTGGCGCGTGACGAAAGCCGTCTGCAGGATACCCTTAAGCGTCTGGACGTCAGCCCGCTGGGCAGCGGCGCGCTGGCCGGTACGGCGTATGAAATCGACCGTGAGCAGCTGGCAGGCTGGCTGGGCTTTGCCTCCGCCACCCGTAACAGCCTGGATAGCGTCTCCGACCGCGACCACGTGCTGGAGCTGCTCTCCAATGCGTCTATCGGAATGGTGCACCTGTCGCGCTTTGCCGAGGATCTGATCTTCTTTAACTCTGGCGAAGCGGGTTTCGTTGAACTGTCCGACCGCGTGACCTCAGGCTCATCCCTGATGCCGCAGAAGAAAAACCCGGACGCGCTGGAGCTGATCCGCGGCAAGTGTGGCCGCGTGCAGGGTGCGCTGACCGGCATGATGATGACCCTGAAAGGGTTGCCGCTGGCGTACAACAAAGATATGCAGGAAGACAAGGAAGGGCTGTTCGACGCGCTCGACACCTGGCTGGACTGTCTGCATATGGGCGCGCTGGTGTTGGACGGCATTCAGGTGAAACGTCCGCGCTGCCAGGAAGCGGCGCAGCAGGGCTATGCGAACTCTACCGAGCTGGCGGACTACCTTGTTGCGAAAGGCGTACCGTTCCGTGAAGCGCACCATATTGTGGGTGAAGCGGTAGTGGAAGCCATTCGTCAGGGTAAACCGCTGGAAGATCTGGCGCTGGCCGATCTGCAGAAGTTCAGCGCGGTTATCGGGGATGATGTGTATCCGATTCTGGCGCTGCAGTCTTGCCTGGATAAGCGTGCAGCAAAAGGCGGCGTGTCGCCGAAGCAAGTAGCGCAGGCGATAGCGGATGCGAAAAACCGGTTGGTTTGATTTGTGCGGGCTGGTGCCCTCACCCCGGCCCTCTCCCACAGGGAGAGGGAGCAAACACTAAAAATGGCAACTTCGGTTGTAATGCCAGTCAGTTAAGCAACTGACTGGCTTTTTTTCGGGGCTGTGGGGTATCTCCAGGGCCTTTCCTTTACCACCCTCGGGAAGGCCCTTTCCCT